>CALDMA010000305.1 GCA_937915075.1 uncultured Oscillospiraceae bacterium | reverse complement strand
GTGTGCGCCGAGGCTCGTGGCGTTGGCCTTCTTATCAAGCTCCGTCTTCACGCCACCGCTGGTCACTGGGTTCGTGCTGTTCGCCGTCGGGGCTGCGTCGAAGGTCAGCTTGTCCTGCTTGCCGTTCCACTTGGTGCGCTCCGCCGCCGTGATGTGCGCTGTGGTGTCGCCCTCGTGGTCGTCAAGGTTGCCCTGCACCGCCGCCGCAGCGCCGGAGGCATCCGCCCCCACCATTTCCGGCGTGTAGTCGCCCTTCTGCGGCTTCACAATGCCGCCGCGCCCGTTGAAGCTGGTCACGCCGCCGCCCGCAATGGCCTGTGCGCTCTCGCACCAGTATTTGGCGTTGTTGCTGTCCTCGCCCTCGCGGGTGCCAGTGCCGCCCACCGCCCAGCTTTCGGCGGTCTTGCTGTTGGCTGCCACCTGTGTTGCGCTCTGTGCCGCCGCTGTGGCGCTTTCCTCTGCGTCTGCAGCAGCGCCTTCCGCCTTCGTCTGTGCACTCTGTGCCTTTGCCTGTGCGCTCACTGCGCCCGTCTTGGCGGTTTCCGCTGCGGTCTTGGCGCTCGCCGCCGTGCTGGCTGCCGTCTCTGCCGCCGCCTGTGCATCCTCCGCCGCGCTCTGTGCGCTTTCCGCTTTGCTGGCAGAGGCTGCCGCCGCCGTCTTACTGCTCGCCGCTGCGGTCTCGCTGGCCTTTGCGTTTGCCTCAGCGGTCTGCGCTGCGGTCTTGGCAGAGGTTGCCGTGCTGGCCGCCGTCTCTGCTGCTGTCTTGGCACTTCGCGCGTCTGTGGCGCTCTGCGCCGCCGCCGTTGCATTGGTTCCGCTGGTGGAGGCGTAGCCCTTTGCGCTGCTCTCCGCCGTCTGTGCCTCTCCCGCCGCGTCCGCTGCGGTCTTGGCGCTTGCTGCCGCCGCTGCGGCTTTCTCTGTTGCCGTAGCTGCGCCGCTCTTGGCTGCGGCTGCGTCTGCGCCGGTGGTCTGTGCTGCGGTCTCCGCCGCGCTCTGCGCTGCCTCCGCCGCCGTCTTGGCGCTCTGTGCCGCTGCCAGCGTCTGGCTCACCACATTGCCCTGCAGCTCGCTCAGGCTCAGCAGCTCCTGCCACTGCGTGTCGCTTTCGTATTTCCACTGCAGCTGCTGCGCGTCCTCGTCATATCGGATGACCACCGGCTCGCCGCCGTCGCCCTTCAGGCTCTTCAGCCATTCCTCCTCCGTCCCCTGAAAGCCGTGCTTCACGGCGATGCCGTAGGCGGTGATGTAATACCCGCGCCACTCGGTTCCGATCTTCGTGTTTCCGTACCCGCTCATACATATACCTCCTCGTGGGTATCTGCCGGATGGTAGTTGAGCGCAAACCAGCGCATGAACTCGCTGAAAAAGCTGTTGAATACCTGCATCGTGTTCTGGTACTTGTTGTACTCGCCGTTGGCAAAGTCGATCATGGCCGTCAGGTATGCCCAGTAGATTTTGTCGTGCGGCGGCTGCGCCAGCAGCTCCTTGTCCTTGTCCGCGTCGTACTGGTAGGTGATGATCTCCTCGCTCGCCCACAGTAAGACATCGGTCTGCACCAGCCCCTCACATTCGTTCAGCCACTTCGTCTTCGCCTCGTTCGAGAAGGCGTTGGGCTTGATCTCGTCTACATAGTCGATGACGCTCTTCAGTGTCGCCATTATCCGTCCTCCTTTCTTCGAAATGAAAAGCGGGGCAGCGGCCTGCGCCGCCGCCCCGTTCGGTCTGTGTTCTGATTAGCCGCCAGTCGAAGTGGCAATGAGCTGCGTGCCGCCGGTCACGCCGCCCACGGCATAGCCGCGCCAGTCGTTGAAACCGGCGATGAAGCGGGCGTAGCCCTTCCACACGTTGGCATCGTTGCCCGCCAGCTCGCTTCTGACCTCCAGCTGCACGCGGTCAAGCCACATGGCGCTGCCGTACTCGTCGTTGTACTTCTTGTCCAGCAGAATCCACGGAGCCGTGCCGGACGCGATGAACTGGTTCAGGTACGGCCATACCACCACATTCCAGCGACCGAAGTTGTAGTTGAAGCCGTTGTTGCTCGTGGCGGGGTCTTTGTCCGCGCCGATGGCCGCAAACACGTCTCTCTTCAGCTTGTAGTCGTTGGGGATGAGGATGGTGGTGGGAGCCACATCCAGCACCTCGTCGTTGTCGCCACGGAAGTCCTGCATCTTCGCCTCCATCGCCATCAGCGCGTCGTTGCTGAAGGCATCGGAGAACTGGTTGGACTGGTTGGCCTTGCCCAGCTTGCTGGGGTGGTTGGTGGCGAACAGGCACTTGCCGTCTGCGGTCTTCACATCGAAGGTCTTGCCGGAGAAGGTAGTCTCCGTCTTCTTCTGGATGGCCGCGCCGATGAGGGCAGCGCCGAACTTCTCGCGGGTGCGGTAATAGCTGGTGATGAAGCCTGCAGGCTGCTTCTTCAAATCCATCAGCTTTGCATCCTCCACGATCTCGCGGGACAGGGAGAAGCTGTTCTTCCACGTCATGTGTTCGAGGAACTTGGCAAAGCCCTCCTGCATACCGTCCACAGGGTAGTCGCCGTTCTCGCCTACCGGCTGGAAGCCGTCCATGGCCGTCATGGTGGAGAACTTCTCGCCCCAGTGGTTGCTGCTGCCCATGTTGAACAGCTCCGGCAGCATACTGGTCTGTTCAAATGCCTCGCCCCTCTTTTCAAGGAACATCTTGATCGGCTCCTGAGACTTGCCGAAAATGCTGTCCTGAAGGCCGGAGCCTTCGGTAAAAGTGATATTAGCCATTGTTCACTGTACTCCTTTCGTCGTTCTTAGAAGCGCACGCGGCACATGCTGCCGCTGGCGGTGCCGTCCATGTACACCACCTCTGCCACGCCCTTCGTGGTGGTGGCTGTGACCTGCAGGCCGTCCGTGTGCAGCGTCACCTTGTCGCCCAGATTGATGCTGGTGGCGGCTGCTGCAAAGGTGGTCTCCAGAATCATGTCCTTGCCCACGCGGACAACGGGGATGATGTCGCCCGCCGTGCAGGCGCTGTCCTTCTCGCACATGGAGATGTAGGTGGGTGCGGTCTCGCCGGTCGCCAGCGCCAGCTGGCCGTTGGTCTGCGTCAGCGCCATGCCCACCTTGGGGGTGATGGCGCTTGCGGGCAGGTATTCAATACCCGGCACGCGGTTGTCATCAGTGGAATAAATCTTGAAAGCCATTGTGCTTTTCTCCTTTCGCTTCGTCAGCCCTTTTTATGGCTGCGGTTGTAGTGTGCCTGTATCTCTGCATCCGTGGCACCCGGATTCAGCGCGCGGTACATCTCCTTCACTTCCGCCGGTACGCTCACCGCGCCCGTGCCTCGTTCCTTGGTCTGTCCCATGTGCTGCTTGCCCTGCAGGTTGTTGAGAGCTGCCTGTCTGGTGGCCGCCGCCGCGCTGCTGGTCAGAGCCTCGAAGTTCGCCAGCCGGTAGGCATCCACCAGCGTGTTGCCCTTCTTCACCAGCTCGTAGAACTTCGGATAGGTCTCCATGGCCGCAAGGTCTTTCAGTTCCCGGATGTTGGGGTTCAGCTTGCCGATCTCCTTCAGCTGCTCGTCCACCTTCACCCGCGCCTGCGCCTCGTTGGCCTCCTGCTGCGCCCGCTCCGCCGCCGCCTGTGCTTCCTTGGCCTGCTTCACTTCCGGCAGGTCGTTCACGAATGCGTCGAACTCTTCGTCGCTCATCCCGCTCTTCTTCAGCACGCGGGCTTTGCGCTCTGCATCGAAGCGCTGCCGGTACTCGTCGTACTCCGCCTTCGATGTGATGGGCTTCTTCGTGTACGGGTTCACCAGTCCGCTGTTTCGGAACGCCTCGTCGATGGTGCGCCTCGCTTCTTCCTGTGCGTCTGTGCGCGCCTTCTCCACGGCGGCATCCCGCTCCGCCTCCGCCTTGCGGCGTGCCGCTGCAAACGCGGCGTTCTGCTCCGGGGTCTGCTTGCCCGTCTCACTATGCTCTTCGCCGTCCTCCGCAGCTCCCTGCGGTTCTTCGGCGCTTGTGTCCTGCGTTTCTTCTTCGGCAGGGTCGGCGGCTTCCTGCTCTTCTGCGCCTTGCGCCTGTGTGGTCTCGTCCGTGGCAGGGTCGGCGATCTCCTGCTCTTTTCCGCCTTCGTCAATGCCAAACAGTGCGCCGTAGTCGATGTCCATGTGTTGTGCTCCTCTCTGGATTTTTGCGCTTTTCCTGCGGATGTGGGGCTTGCTTTGTCTGCGGGTCTTACTTGCTTTTGCTGCCTCTCAGGTCGTTGCCGGTCTTCACAGTGCTGTTGCCCTTCTTGTTGTCGCCGCTGAAGGGTGCCTTCACCACCTGCGCGCCTGTGTTCTTGATGCTGCCAGCGTAGGTCTTATCTGCCATCTCTGCGTCCTCCTTTCTTTCGTTGATGCTCCTTTGTGTCACGGTCGGCGGCGCGGGTGCCCCAATCCCGCGCCGCTTCCCGCTTCAGGAGGTCGGGCGATACCCGAATGATAGGGAAGTATCTATGTCAGACGGGAACATTCGCTCCCATGGTCTGCCCGGAATCACGCGCAGCGTCCTGCTGTGCTCTCTGGATAACGGCCTGTGCGGTCTGCATGTCCAGTCCGCCGTTCTGCTGCCGCTGCATTTGCATCTGCTGCTGCGCCATCTGCATCTGCATGGCCATCTGCTGCTGCAGCTGCTGCTTGTGCAGTTCCTCTTCGAGGTATGCCCGCGTCTCTCCGGCTCCCGGATAGTGCAGCAGCTCCATCTTCGTCCAGAACAGGATGAGTGTCTGAATCTGCGCCGGGTCTCCGAAGGCTCCGGTCTGCAGGTTCATGCGCGTTTCCTGCCACATGGCCTCGCGGTTGCTGGCCAGCGGGGCAGAGGTGTCGCAGCTGAACAGGAACTGATCGTTCCAGCACCACTCTCCCGCCGCGTCCTGTTCAAGAAAGTCGTAGCGGTTGAAGGTCTCATACTGCGCGTTGCCGTGGATGTCGTTGGACACCACCGGCCTCGGCTCGTCCGTGTAGGCCAGCTTGAACTTGAACATGGCCTCGAACAGCGCCGCATACGCCGCGTCCTTCATCACGCGCTTGCTCTCCAGTCTGCCAGCGCTCTGCGCCGCAGCGAACTCCTTGGCTTTGCCGCTGGTGGCCGTGCGGTCTGTGCGCCCCTGAAAGCTGTCCGTGATGCCGATGATTTGCCGTGCCTCTTCGTATACCTGCGACAGGTACACCATGTCCTGCTCCACGTTGCCCTGCAGGTCGTATACGTCGATGAGCGCTTTGGTGGCCGCGTTGCCCGGTCGGATGACCTTCATATCTTCCGCGTCCACGCGGATGCTGGCCTCGTCCGGCAGTGTGATGTAGCTGCCGGATTTCAGCAGCTTGTCGATGATCTTGCTCTCGATGCGGTTGGTGGTGTTCTGCTGGTCTGCGATCTTGTCGATGTCGCTGTCGCCCAAGAACCTGCCGTACACGCTCACATTCTTCTGCAGGATAACCGGGAAGATGTCCGGCTTGTAGAACGGCACCTTCGTCGGCTCTTCGATGATCTCCACCACCGGCAGCCCCAGCTCGTCCGTCTCCGTGTCGGATGCCACTTCTCTGCGCACCATGCCGCCGATGGTGCTGCCGTCGCTTCTGGTGACGGCCATGGGGATTTCCTCGAACTCTTCTTCGGTCTCCTCCCACTTGCTCCCGCCGCAGTATGGGCACTTCTTCCGCCCGCCCCGCAGCGGCAGCGGCCTCGTCTCCTTTGCAAGCGCATCCGCCGCCGCGTCAAAGTCCACCTCCGCCGCCGCGCTCATGCCGTTCGGCAGCAGGATGTCCGGCGCGTCCATCTCCGGCTCCGTCAGCAGCGGCTCCACCGCGCCGCACTTCACGCACCTGCGCAGCCGCCGCGCCTGATAGTCTTCAAGGTCTTCCAGCTGCGTGTCGTTCACCCAGCTGTAAAGGCCGATGCCGCCCTTGTCGTTGCGGTAGTAGGCGATGTACTGCGTTACAAGGTCGTTTGCCGTGGTGTCCCCGCCGGTTCCCTTGATGTCCGGCTCTTCCTCGCTCTCGTCCGATACGTCCACGTCGTAGCGCCTGCGGATGTATTCCTTCGTCTGCGGGATTTTGAGGATGATGTAGTCCATGTCCTCGATGCCGGTGTACACGCCGTCCTGCGGGATGATCTGCTTCGGGTGCAGCGTGGATACCGCCAGCTCCCCGATGGTGAAGTGCGTCCGCTGCGTGTTGTCCCACTCCACCAGAAACGCCCCGCCGCCCTGAATGGGCACCGTCCGCTCCATGATGTCGTTGAGCTGTTCAAACGGCATCCTGTCCAGCTCGTTGCGCAGCATATCCTCGATGAGCTTTGCTTTCATCTCGTCCTGCTTGCGTCTGGCCGTCACCTTCGGCTGGGGGATGTTGCTGTCCGTCTGTGCCTCGATGATCTCCGCGCAGATGTTGCGCACATGCACGGTCTTGGTCTTCCGCTCGCCCTGTACGATTGGCCGCATCTCGTTTGTCCCGGCGTACAGTGCTTCCCGCTCGTCCATGCGTCCGGTCTCGCTGTCGTAGGCCGCCTCGTTGGTCTTCAGCCTGTCCTGCCACAGCCGCAGCTTGCTCTTGTCCTGTTTCTTCATAGCGTCCTCCTGTTATCGCTGAGGCGCGCCCCAGCGCTTGCGCAGCATCTCCCGTTCCGCCGGGGATGCGTTTTCATAGTCCTCCCACATGGATGCCGTCCACTTCCGCGTCAGTTCCTCCTTCTGCTCGATGCAGCTCTGCTGCGGTCTGATGTAGTGGGCGATGGCAAGGCTCATCACGCAGTCGTCGTGCGCACCCGCCTCCGCCTCCGGCTTCAGCGTCTCCGGGTTCCGTACAAAGGTCAGCATCTCCTGCAGCGTCGTCTCGTCGTTCACGATGGCGATGTCGTCGCGCACCGCGCGGATAAGCTCCGCAAGGATGACCGGCCTCGTCTTCGTGTTCGTGAGAAAGCCGAAGCTCTGCTTGATCTTGTGGGTGTAGTCGTCGATGCTCTCCCGGATGTACTGCTTCGGATACCGCAGCCGCTCCAGCTCCATCACCGGGTAGGTGGAGAAGTTCGTCTCAATGCCGATGAGCGCCGTGTTGTAGTGCATTCCAAGGCAGTAGACCTGCCGCGCAAATACGTCCTCGTCGAACTTGCCCCGCAGCACTGCCACCTGTTCGCCGGTGCGGTTGTCCAGCACCTGCGCCACAAAGCTGTCGCTGCCCTCTCCGGCGGTGTCTCCGCCGATGACGTAGGGTACGCCCTTCTCCGGCTCCCGGTAGATGCGGATGCAGCCGTCTTTCTCGTCCTCCCATCGGATGTCTGTCAGCCGCAGTCCGTCGTCTGCGTATGCGAAAAGGCCGGTGCGCACCGGCATCTTCAGCTCCTGCAGCCGCCTGCCGATGGCCTTGCCGTTGAATACCGTCCTGCCCGTCACGCCCCACATGCCGAGACAGTAGACCTGATAGTAGTACTCGTCCGTCTCCTGAAAGCTCTCCAGCGTCCGGATGGCCGCCGCGTCCAGAAAGCGGTTGTCCTTGTAGGTGCTCTCGTGCACCCGCGCCCGTGGGTCTTTCCGGTCGAAAAAACGCTTCTTCAGCCAGTGCTGGATGCTGATGGGGTTGAAGCTCAGGATGATCTGCTGGTATTCCCGCGTCCTGCCGCGCAGTCGGATGTCCAGCTGGTTGAAGTCGCCCTCTAAAAGCTCGCTGGCCTCTTCAATCCAGATGCCCGTGATGTTGTAGATGGACTTCAGCTTCTCCACATCGTCCAGTCCCGCAAAGATGATCTCGCTGCCGTTGCGGAACGAAATGGCAAGGTCTGACTTGTTCGGCTTGTATCCGCTGTCCGGATAGAACTCCGCCAGCTGTCCCAAAAGCTGCTTGAAGCAGCTCTCCCGCAGCGTCCTCGCCACCTTGCGGCATACAAGGAACCGGTGTCCCGGCTCGTTGACCGCCCGTTCCAGCACCTTCCGTCCGGCGAAGATGGACTTGCCGCTGCCGCCGCCGCCCTTCAGCACCAGATAGCGGTGTCGGTCGGCGAACAGAGGGAGGAAGGTTTCGTTGTTGGTCTCCCGCAGCCCCTCGTACCATGTCACGATGTCGTAGAGCTTGTCGATCTCGTCGCGGCTCATGGCCTTCAGCTCAGAGGCCGTCCACTTCGTCTTCATCGTCCTCGCTCTCCCCGTCGTCCGCCCGCAGCATCGCCAGCTTCTCGTGGTAGGTGGCGGCGTGCTTCATGCTCTCGCGGGTGTCCTTGCCCAGCTCGACCTCCTGCTTCTGCTTCCAGCCGTAGTTGTTCTGCAGGTTGAAGATGATGCCCTGCACGCCCTTCTCCCGCGTCAGCAGCTCCTGCTCCAGATACGCCTCGATGCGGGTGCGCGCCCCTTGGCACACGTCTGCCAGCTCCGGGTGCGTTTCCGCGTCCGCGTAGTTCTGCCATGTGCTCCGGTCAATGCCAAGATGCAGGCACAGCCCCGTGATGCTCGGCGGCACCACGAACTGCACAGTCTTGATCTCCTCGCCGTCGTCGTTGCGGATGATGCCGCCGGTGTCGTCTCTGGCCGGAACCGTGCGGGAGATGCTGCGGAAATACCGCTCGATTGCTTCCCGCAGTGATTTTTTCGTGTACTTTTTCGGCCTTCCTGCCGCCATCTGCGCCACCTCCTTCTTCCGGCGCTTACAATGTTCCCGCGCGTGCGTGCGCGCATCGTGCGCGCTTGTCGTGGGGAAAAATTTATTTGCCCCCCCCCCCCCCCCCCCCCCCTGAAAAAAAACCGCCGTGCTCTTACCCGCCGGTCTCGCGCCGCAGCGCGTTCCAGCTCACGCTACTATGGTACGGCAAAAAGTGTGTCGCTGAGTTGCAACTTTGCCGGAAATAAAAAACACACGCAGGGCATTTCCTGCGTGTGTTCGTGCGTTCGTTTTCATAGCTGCGTAGGGAAGTTCTCGTAATACTTCCGCACCTTCCGGTACAGCGTGGTCTTGTCCATGTGGTGCCGCATGGCCAGTGCCGTGGCGCTGGCATCCGTGGTCACAAACTCAAACAGCGCCTGATAATACTCCCCGCCGTGCTCCAAGCACAGGTTGAGTATCTTCTGCTGTGCCGCCTCGTCCAGCTCCCGGTAGCGGCGGGAGGTGAAGTAGATATACCCCTGCCGGTTGTAGTCCGCCTTCACGCCGCGCTTATATCGAAACATCTGCTCCACCTCCCGTCTTCTCATACGCCCGCGAAGCTCTCCCGGATGGTGCCCCCCCGTGTTTCAAAGGCTACCACATGGAACCGCCCCAGCGGATGGATGTATATCACCGTTCCGTCGTAGGCGCGTCTGCGCGCCTTCTTTTTCCGGTTCCGGTCTCTGATCTCTTCCGTCTCGCCGAAGGTCTCCGGCACCCGCTGCACTCTGTCTCCGATCTTCACAGCGCTTTTCCTCCGTGGCGGTACGGGCGCGTGCGGTTATACTCGTGCTTCTGCGTCAGCACTGCCTCCACATCCACGCCTTCCTTGCCGCACCAGTCGAGGATACGGATGAGGCAGTCCACCATCTCCGTGGCAATGCCTTCCGGCTTGCAGCTGTGCTCCGGCTTGCCCTCCGCTTCGCACTGCGCTTCCTTGTCGCAGTGGCCGCAGCAGCCGTAGATCATAGGCTTTCCGCTGCGGTACTCCTCCAGCGCTTCAGAAAGTTCGCTGTGGCACAGCGCCACAATGTCTCCAAAGCTGCGCGGTTCGTCCCACCAGCCATGCGCCACGGCATTCTGGTGGATGTCTTTTGCCCACTCGTTCAGTGTCATATTCAGTTCCTCCCGGTTATGTATTGTCCAGCATCAGGTTTTCCCCGATGGAGCACGCTTCCTTTTTCGCGCAGGTGTTTCCGCCGAGCAGCCGCCCCACATTCGCCTGCGCATCTCGAAGTGGATGTAGGTTCCCCGGTTGATGTTGTTCTTGTAGCAGGTGGCCTCCACCAGCTGAAAGTCCGGGTAGCGGTCTTCAAACCACTGCCACTGTGTTCCGCATTCAATCGCTTCCTCTATGTCGGCAATGTCGTCCATGTTCAGCTGGCCGTCAAACTGTGCGCACTGCGGAATGGTCAGGTTCCGGCTCTGGTTCCAGCGCTTGAAGAAATGCTTGTCCTTGGCGATGTAGTGCGCAAGCCCGGTCACGCCGGATTCGTTGAACTGCAGCCGCTTGCTGTTGGCATAGCCCAGCCCCCACACCTTCTCGATGGTGTCGCGGTCTAATCCGCCGCTGAGAATAACGTGGTGATGCACTCTGCCGTTGGTCTTGCCGTATTCTGTGCAGCTGATGTACTTCAGCTCCAGCCCCAGCTTTGCATACCGGCGCTTCAGTCTGCGGATGTAATTGCTCAGGATGCGCTGCGCTTCCTCCTCCGTCTTCGGCTCCTCGCCGGGGCGGTAGGTCAGATGCAGAGCGATGTCATCCTCGGTGAAGTTGCTGTGCACTAAGCGGGTCAGCTTCTTCTCCGCATTCTTCTGGTTCAGCTTCTGCTGTATTTCGCTCGTGGGCTTGCACCGTGATCTCCGCTTCCCCGGCGCTTGGAATACCGCGTATATGTCTCCGTCCATGTAATCGCCGCAGACATATACGCTCTCCCGGTTGAAGGTCTTTCCTGTGTACATCCCCGCAGCTCCTCTCTGGTTGCTAAGTTAAGATTGGTTACAAGCCTCAATTCGCGCGTGCGCGCGCGAATTACAAATAGTATGTGGTCTGCCATCGTCAGTGCCGGTAGACCGTCCCCGGCAGACAGGACATGTTTACGTCCTGCCTGCCCGGTGCCTTTCCTTTTGCACCGGACTGACAGGACGCAGCGCGTCCTGTTTCGGCTATGTGGATAAGTAGTGCCCGTAGCACCACGCTGGCGGAGTGCTGCCTGCGACGCACGCTTCCTTGCCCTTCGGAAAAAGCTGCGTCACCCGCCCGTAGGCGCTCTGCGGTTTCATCATGGGAATGCCGTCCGCCCGCGCCGGTGCGCGTTCCTCCGGCCTTGCTCGGTATCCGCAGCGCAGCGCGTCGGTGTCTCGGCTCCATTCCTCCCGGAATGCGTGGGCACAGCTGCTGCAGCTCGGTTTCATGTCGTGCTCCTTCCCGCGCGCACGCGGCGCGCGGATGGTTTTGATCTCAGATTAAAGGCAGAAGCCGAAGGCCACGCCAGACGCACCGCTCGCGTCGGCGCAGTCGGCGGTGCCGCTGCTGTTGACACCGCAGAAACCCGTGGAGTTGCTGCCACGCGGAGAGCGGAGCCAGTACCACCATGTGCCGTTTCCCGGCACTTCCTTCACGCGGCTGCGTTCCGCAGCGAACAGTTCCATCTGCGTCTCGTCGGTGTCTGCCGGTGCCCAGCCCTCCGCGTTTTCCTTGCCGAACATCTCCGTAAACGACGGCAGCCACAGCTTGTCCTCGCTCTCCAGCGCCTCGCCGTCCATGGTCTGCACGATGCGGCGCGGAATGATGATCTCCTGCAGCTCGTCCGGCAGCATGTGGAAAATGGTCTCGTTCAGCCACAGGCGCATCTCGCTGTCCCGCCAGCCGCCTTTGTTGGTCATACGCTTGTTCATGCTGCGCGTGTCCTTCATGCAATCCTTCAGCACGAACTTCAGCCCGTTCTCCGTGGTGCCCGCCGCCTGCGCCGTCAGCGCCTCGCCGGTCTTCAGCGTGATGTCCAGCTCGTCGCCCACCTGCAGCAGCTCCTGCAGCTTTCCGTCGGCCTGCGCCTTCTTGATGGTGTTCCACTCGATCTCGCTTGTGATGGTCTTTCTGATATTCATGGGGCATCCTCCTTGATTATCTGTACCGTTCATCCCACGGCACGAAGTATTTTCCGCACGCCTTCTTCAGGCGCTCGTCCACCTTGCCCTGCGTAAACCATATCTGCTTGTCGGTCTTCGCATCCGCAAGGCACATTTCCGCATAGGTCATAAAGGTCTGGTCGTAGCAGTCGCTCAGCTTCTTCAGCCGCTCCTCGCCCCAGCCGAAGTCCTCGTGCATGGTGATGAGCATCATGTCCTTGCACTGCTGCAGCGTAAAGCGCCGGGTCTTCTCGTCCCGGATGGCCTGCTGCGCCGCCAGCTTCTGCAGGTATCCGCTCTGCTTTGCCATCGCTTATCCCTCCAGTGTTTCCTTCAGCGTCAGCAGCTTTTCGATGGTGTCCTCATAGGCCGCCTCCAGCCGCTCCACGCAGTCCGTCATGCCCTCGTTTCCGTATGGGCAGTTCCAGTGTTCCTCGCTGCTGCATACCCGCTTGCCGCAGGCATCCACCAGCTCCACGGTCTGCCGCGCATCCTTCAGCTCCTTCAGCAGCTCCTGCGCCTTTTGCAGTGCTTCCGGCTCCAGATTGCTGCGCTCATATTCCCGCAGCTTCTCGTAGCAGCGCCGCTGGTCGCAGCGTCCATCCTCGCAGAAGCTCCCGCCGGGGACGGAATCGCACTGCGCGATGTCGCAGAAGGAAAGGTCGGTGTCCACTGTCAGCCGTTTCATCTGCCGCACCCCGCCGGTCTGCTCTGCAGCTCTCCGCCGCAGGCCGCATAGCCTGCAAGGTCTACCCAGTTGTCGCTCTTGCCGTGTCCCGTGGCAATGCGTGCGATCTTCAGCAGCCCCAGCAGCGCCGCCACATCCTCCGGCACGATGCAGACCTCCGTCTGCGGGTTTCCGATGCACTTGGCCTTCAGATAGGTCTCCCAAAGTTCTCCGATCACGCGGAAGCTGTCCTCCGGCGTGCCGTAGTCTTCTTCTCTCTGCCCGCACACGCAGACCTCCGCCGCGTGCAGCACTTCGTTTCTTGTCATCATTCGTCCTCCCCGTGCAGCACCGCGATGTTTGCCAGCACGCTGGCATTCGTCCACTCCATGGCCAGCAGGATCGCGCTGCGCTGGAACTCTCCCGCCAGTGCGCAGAATGCGTCGCCGTTGTGGTCTTTCACCGCGCTCCACATGTCCTTGTGCACTTCCTTGATGGCCTTCATCCGGCTCTCCACATTCTCGATGTTTTCCTTCAGCTGTGCCCATGCCTCCCGGTCACTGGCAAAGCCGCGTCCGCGCTCATCCATGATGCCGCTCAGCAGCTCCGCAGAGGTCGCCTGCATGTTGCCCATCAGCTTCTGCTGTGCGCTCAGGTTATCCATGCCGCACCTCCGCGATCTCCCAGTCCTCCGCCAGCATGTCCGTCTGGCTCGCCAGCCACGGCACGCAGCTGCGCGGCGCATCCGGGTCGTCGCTGCGAAGCCCTGTGGTGTCGATGTAGATGTATGGGCTGGTCATCTTGCTGTGCTCGTCCGGCACCTGCAGCTTGATGAAAATGCCCTTGCCGTTCCAGCCCCTGCGGCGCACCGGCCAGCCGCAGCGCAGTTTGTTCAGCGCCCAGCCGAAGTCCTGCGTCTCTGTGGCCGCCTCGCATTTCATGGTGCGCTCCTCGTCCGTCCTCTTCTGCAGGGCATAGCCCTCCAGTTCCCACAGCCGGTTCTCGATGTGCTGCAGGCACAGTCTCTTACCCAGCTCCGCGTCGTAGTTGGCCGGGTCTACGCACGCGCTGCTCTCCGTCAGGATGAAGCCGTTGCGCAGCCGCGCCGTCACCACCGTGCACTTGCCGAACTCCGTGCGCACCTGCACGTCCGCGCTGTTCAGCAGCAGGTCGATCTCCGCCTGTGTTACCTTGATGTCGCTCATGTTCCTGTCCTCCTTGTTATTTTCGCTCCGCCGGTATACAATGTCCCGGAAAGGAGTTGTTTTTTATGAACTTGACCTTTGGGGATTATGAATTTACGCTGATGCGCGAGGCCGTCGCGCAGTATCTGGATGAGCTTCAGGATGATGCGCTCCTCAATGGTGGGGATATTGCCCTCGCAGAAGCCACCGCCCGGAAGCTGAAGCACTACCGGAAAGCGCCTCCCGCGCTGTCCCTCGCAGACATTCTGGTGCTGATTGCCGCCCTCCGGGATATGCGTGCCGCAGTTACGGACTATCTCGACGGCGCGCCTTTGACCGACGGTGACCGGCCAGTCGCTTTAGAAACGCAGCGATGCTGCAACCGTCTGCTGCGCCAGCTTCGCAAGGCTCTGGCTGATAGGTCAGCCGAACAATGATCTCCTGCCCGCCGCCATGGCGGGCTTTTTCTTTTTCCATAGTCATTCTCCCTTCAGTGCCCGCGCCGCAGCTTGTCCCGGCAGCGCGGGCAGAGGTATCCGTCCTTCGGTATCGTCTGCCCCTTGGCGATGTTCCATCTCAGTCCGCAGCCCCGGCAGGTCTCATACCGCAGCCCCGGTATCTCCCGCACTTCTCGTTCCATCTGCTCACTCCTCATGCGGGCTTTGCAGGCTCCAGTCCCAAACTTGCCCGCCGTCCCACTCCGACCGGAAGTGATTGTGCTTCCCGTCGCCGGAGAAGAACAGGTACTCCTTCGGCAGCACTCTGCCGGTATCGGTCTCCCCATCCTTTTCATCCAGCCACCGTTCGATCACATCCAGCGCCAGCTCCTTCAGCTCCGGCAGCAGGGGATTGTCCTCTGCGTAGCCGTGGAACTGGTACGGCTTTGTCACCACGGCGATCACGCCCGCCGGTGTCGCGTCCCGTGCGTCGTCCGCCCGGTTCAGGATGCACCACGCCACCGCCGCCCGCTCCGTGGTGGAGCACACCATCGCCTCGCCGTAGATGGTCTTGGCAATGTGTTCCGCCGCCGCGCCCCATGCAGTCATGTCCCGCTCCGCTTCCTCCGGCTCCGTGACCGGCTCCCGCGTCACAAAGACCAGCGGTTCCATTTCCGGCAGGTTCGTATCCGTCTCCGCCTTGGTGTTCATCCGCAGCAGGTTGGCCGTCACCGCCGTCAGCATCAGCAGCGCGGCAGCCGCCGCCATGGCTCGCTTCACCATTCCATCCACCCCGCCAGCCATGCGAACAGCGCTCCTGCGCCCAGTGTCGCAGCCATCATCCAGAAGCCTGCGCCCAGCGCGATGCTGTCCTGCTCCACGCCTCCGCCGATGCCCAGCATCAGTAGGAAGCTCAGCCCCGCCAGCGCGCTCCACACGCTCTTCAGCGTCCGGCGCTTGCGCCTATGTACCGTGCGGTATCTCGTTTCCATGTGTTCTCCTCCGTCTAAAACGGCAGCTCGCCGTCGTCCTCCGTGATCTCGTCGTAGGCGTTCCCGCCCTGCTGGTAGATGTCCGCCACCTGCTCCAGCTTCTTCGTGTCGCCGAAGTACAGGTTGGTGGCGTTCAGCTCTGTCTCCTTGCGTGTCTGATCGTGCTTGTCCTTCCATGTGCGCGTCTGCAGGCGGCCAGTCGCCACCACCATCCGCCCTTTGCCGAAGAACTTGCATAGGAACTCCGCCGTGCCCCGCCACGCCACGCAGTCGATGAAGTCCGTGGCGCGCTTGCCGTCTTCTCCCGGCTTGCCGTCCCGCTCCACCGCCAGCGTGAAGCTGCACACCGGCGTGCCGGTGCTTGTCCGCCGCAGCTCCGGGTCGGCGGTCAGCCGCCCCATGATGGCCGTGTCATTCAGCATCCGTCTGCCCCCCACTTTTCCACGATATTCTCCGCCGCTTCCTTCGTCAGCCCGATGAAGTCCTCGTCCGTCGTGCCCATCAGGATGGCGTTGCCTACGATGACATCATTGAAGATGTAGGCCATGTCTGTGGCCAGCTGGTTCACCGGCAGCCCCAGCAGCTTGCCCTCCTCGTTGATAATGAGCGTCAGCCCCACGCCTCGCTCGTGGCTCCATTCGCCCGCCAGCGCCGTGGGCACCGTTTCAATGTTGCCTTCCACGATCTCCTGCAGCGTCTTCAGGTCTAAGCTGTCGCCGGGGTAGCAGTGCAGCAGCACCGTCTCCTCGTTTGGCCTGATGATGATCGCGTATCTCTCCATGTGCTGTTCCTCCTTCACCAGTTCACGCACAGTTCCTCGTCCAGAATCTGAAATGTTCCGGTCGGTTTCTCTTCTGCGGGCTGCAGGTCTTCCTCATCCAGATAGTTCCTGCCGAACTCCCGCATGAAGTCCTCCTTCGTCCAGCCCATCTGCTCCATGGCCAGCTTCTGGCCGTATCGGTGCAGCTCGTCCATGGTCTCCCGGCAGCTGTGCACCGCCTTCTCCCCGAAGATGTGGCAGCTTCCGTGGCACAGGTAAACCGTCAGGCCGTACTTCTCGCTCTTCTTGCGGTATGCGCCGCCGAAGATGTGGTGCTTGTCCAGCGGCTCCGCCGTCCCGTTCCTGCCGCACAGCCAGCAGCTTCGTCCTGTGTACATCTTTCTGCCTCCTTCAGGTTTCTGCGGTGCGGCGCTTGCAGCGCCCATCCACGCCGATGCCCTTGAACTTGCCCTTGTTTGCTCTCGCGCGTGCTGCGTCCAGCCGTGCCTTGTCGATGTCGTACTCAAATCTGCCGTTCGCATCCAGCTTGTCGGTCATGCCTCGGTTCAGCTCGCGGTATACGGAAGTCTCGTGCAGCCCCACCGCATCCGCGATGTCGCCCACCTTCCAGCCGTCTTTGTACAGCCTTGCGATCTCCACGCGCACCTCGTCATCCATGACCTTGTATTTCAATTCAGTGCTCAACCTTCTCACTCCTTCCGCCCGTCTGAGCATAAAAAAATATCGCAAGTCGAACCGTTCAGGTTCTTCTTGCGATATATTTTACAGGTTGCCAATTTTTTACTGTTTTCGTTTGATTATACCGCAGCGAGCATTCTCGTCCGATAAAATATGCAGGCGTCGGCGGCGGGATATCGCCGCCAACGCCTGCTTTCCGCTTGAAAAGCTCGCCAGACGCTTACAGGTCGTCGCGGTTGACCGGGCAGGACATGCAGCGCGGGCCGCCGCGGCCGCGGGAAAGCTCCGCGGACGGGATGGTGATGACGTCGATGCCCTTCTTGACGAGCAGCTCATTGGTGACGTAGTTGCGGTCATAGGTGATGACGCGGCCGGGCGCGATGCAGAGGGTATTCGAGCCGTCGTTCCACTGCTCGCGCTGCGCGGCCAGCAGATCGCCGCCGCCGCAGCGGATCAGGTCGACCGCAGGCAGCTTGAGCTCGAGGGCCAGAATATCCTTCAGCTCGTCCTTGAGGGCGGCAAACTTCAGCTCGCCATGTTCATCGAGCATCATCTCATAGACACTCAGCGGGCCCTCGATCTCCGGGTGGATGGTAAATTTATCGTAGTCGACCATCGTGAAGACGGTATCAAGGTGCATAAACGCGCGGGTCTCGGGGATATCGAAGGCAAGGACCTTCTTGAAGCCGGAGTTCTGCAGCAGGTTGCGGGCAAAGGTCTCCGCGCCGGAAACGGTGGTACGCTGGGACAGGCCGACGGCCACGATGTCCTTGGAGAGCACGAGCACGTCGCCGCCCTCGATGGAGTAGCTGTCGGAAAGGTCGTACCACTGCTTGTTCTCCTCCGTGGCAAAGTCACGGTTGTAGAGGTACATATACTTGAGCAGCAGGCTCTCGCGCTTGCGGGCGGGCGTGTGCATCCGGTGGATGTTGATGCCGTTGCCGACGCAGGCGCCGGGGTCGCGGGTGAAGTAGAGGTTGGGCATCGGGTCGGAGACAAAGGGATAGTCGTCCTCAACGAGGTCCATGAGAGAGGTGGCCTCCTTGGTGGCGACCTCGCTGCGCTTGATGCCGGCGATCAGCTCGGCGGCCATCTGCTTGGGCGGCATATTCAGAAGATAGCTCGTCATGGACGCGCGCAGGCCCTTGGCATGGATCTTGCTGATGTTCAGGAAGTCGTTCACCAGCTGGATCTGGCGGGCGGGATCGGCGATGGCCTTGGCGACCTCGTCGACATAGTAGACGACCTCGACGCCGTTCTCACGCAGGACGCGGGCGAAGTTATCATGCTCCTCCTGCGCGATCTTGAGATAGGGCACGTCGTCGAACAGCAGGCGTTCGAGCGTGGCAGGCGTCAGCGCCTCCAGCTCCTTGCCGGGGCGATGCAGCAGGACCTTATTGAGCTTTCCGATCTCAGAAAAATTATGGATACCGGGGTACATATAGTTGCTCCTTTCCCGGGACGGCGGCGCAATGTGCAGCCCTCCCAACGGCCTGAACAGCAGCCGGAAATTCGTCGGTCCGCTTATTCAGATTCAACAATTTTCATCTTAACACTCGCACGTTTCTCATGGTTTTTCACTAAAACCAGTATACTCAGCCGCGCGAAAAATGGTAGTATCAGTGTTTTGCGTTTTTCATGTACCAGTCAGCCTCCGAGCGACTCCAGCAGCGCCGCGCGGAAGACCTCCATGCCGGCGAGCAGGCGCTCGTCCGACTCGTAGGAGTAGTTGATGCGGACATAGTTCCGCCCGCCGTTTTTGAACGGGTAAAACACATAGCCCGGAATGAGGATCAGGCCCATGTTGTAGGCCCGGTTGATGAACTGCTTGCTGTCCACCCCGTCGGGCAGACGACACCAGATGTACACGCCGCCGCGCGGTCGCTCATAGGAGACGCCGAGGGCTGCCATCTCGTCGAGCTTCTCGCACACGAGCCGCTGCTTGCGGCTGTAGCTGGCGCGGAACTCGTCAAGCGCCTTATAGTAAGTGCCGTCGTCGAGATAGCGGCCCAGCAGCTTCTGCGTCATCCAGTCCGACGCCATCAGACGCACGGAGACCAGATAGCTCAGGCTGCGGATGACATCGGCATTGGCCACGACGACCGCGATGCTCAGGCCCGTGACAAAGGTCAGCGAGAAGGAATAGATGTAAATGACGTTTTCCAGCGTGTCGAACGCCTTGATGGGCGGCAGCCTTTCGCCCTCGTAAACGAGCTCGCTCGCGGCGTCCTCCTCCACGATGGGAACGCGGTAGGTGTTGGAGATCTCGATGATCTTCTTCCGCCGCTCCAGCGAGAGGATGTGGCCGGTGGGATCGTGGAAGCTCGAGTTGACGAAAATGAAGCGCGGATGCTTGTGAAGGATGAGCTTTTCGAGCAGATCCACGCGCATCCCGTCCTGATCCACCGGCACGGTGAGGATCTTCGCACCGGCCAGCTCCATCGCGCGGGACATATCCGGATGGACCGGCTCCTCCATGACGACGGTGTCGCCGGGCTGGACGAGGAGCGTCACGATGAAGTCCACCGCCTGATTCGTCTCGGACAATATCTGTATCTCGCCGGTGGACGCCTTGACGCCCTTGGTGCTGAGGAAAGAGACGAGCTTCTGCCGCAGGAACTTATCGCCCTTATAGGGGCTGTAAAAATACTGGCAGCAGCCTGCGCTCGTCATCAGCGGCGCGATGTCGTGCGCGACGCGCTCGGGACGGAACACCTCGTTGGTGGAGATGCCGCTGCCGAGGGAGTATTTGCTCTCGTCGGTAAAGCGCTGGAAAAGATCGTCAAAGGTCTTTTCCATGTCGAGGTAGCGGTCCTTGATCTCATTGATCCAGTTCACGCGGCGGCTCGGCTTGTCGGAGGCTGCCGTCTCCCCTTCCCCGCCGTCCTCCGCCGCGGGCGGAATGGCGACGACGTAGCCGATGCCCTGCCGGGACTCGATCCATGCGTCGCTCTTGAGCTCGCCATACGCCTTGACGACCGTATTGCGGTGGACCTCAAGCATTTGAGCCAGGCCGCGCTCCGAGGGCAGCACGCTGCCGGACGGCAGCGCGCCGCACATGATCTGCGCGCGAAGCTGATCCACGATCTGCAGATAGACCGGTATTTTGCTTTGCTTATCCAGCTTGACGTCCATGCCTTCTCCTTCCGTGCGCGGCGTTTGGTGAAATAAGAGCCGGAGAACCTGTACGGTGCTCCGGCTCTCGTTTGCTATGTAACGATGGTCCTGACCGCCTTATCTCAGAACAGCAGGTGAGCGATGGGGCAGACGACCAGAATGCTAATGATGGTACGCTCCAGGAAGATCACGAACAGCTCGCCGAGGTTGACCGGCAGCTTGGAGCTGATGATCAGGCCGCCGACCTCGTCGAGGAACAGGACCTGCGTGATGGAGATGACCGCAACGATGAAGCGGGTCATCGCGTCCTCACAGCCCGCGATCAGGATGGCGGGGGTGAACATATCGGTGAAGCCGACGACCATGGTCGAGGCAGCCGCACCGGCCTCGGGCACACCGAGGAGCTGCAGCAGGGGCTTGAAGGGCAGGCCCAGCCACTCGAAGATCGGGGTGTAGTTGGCGAGGACGAGCGCGACGGTACCGACGGCCATAACGGTGGGCAGGATGCCGAACCACATGCTCAGGCAGTTCTTGGTACCGCTGGCAAGGAATTCGCCAATGCCCTTGTGGGCGGCAACGCGGTTGAGCGCGAGATCCATACCGTACTCGCCGGAGCTCTTGTAGCCCTCGGGCAGCGTGTCGGGAGCAGCCTTGCCGGGAACGAGGTAGGTGTCGGGCTTATTCTTAAGGGGCCACAGGCGCGGGCAGATGAGCGCGCAGATGATACCCACGAAGCAGATGAGCAGGTAGTAAACGCCGAACATCTCGACCAGGCCGACCTCATCAAGAACGACGAGGGAGAACGTGATGGAGACCGCGGAGAACAGCGTCGCGATGATGCTCGCTTCCTTGGCGGAGTAGTAGCCGCCCTCGTACTGGTTGCAGGTGAGCATGACGCCGAGGGTGCCGTCACCGATCCAAGAGGTGATGCAGTCGACCGCCGCGCGGCCGGGGACCTTGAACAGAGGACGCATGACCTTGGTAAGGAGCGCGCCGACATACTCGAGCAGACCGAAGTCGGTCAGCAGAGGCAGCAGGTAGCTCGCCATCAGGAACACGAACACGAGGCCAATGATGAGGTCATAGGCCAAGCCGCCCTGATCGCCGCCGACGATCGCCTGAAGAAGCGCGCCGGTGGGCTCCTTCGCGTTGGGGGAAAAGCTGTAGATCCAGGTCAGCCAGACGCAGACGCAGCCGATGATGCGGACGATCACCCAGGGAAGGGAGACCGCGAAGCAGCCCTTAAGCAGCTCGTTGTCCATAATGAACTTGGGCTTCGCCAGCGAGATCACCGCCATAACGGCGGAGACCGTCAGGATGCCGATGCAGAGCATGGCGACGTTGTTGTAGCCGATCGCATTCTTGAGCGCGTCGGAGATCACCTTGACCACAACGGTCCAGCTGCCGCCGATCTTCATGGGGATCATGAAGATGATAACGCCGATGATGGAGGGGATGAGGAACATAGCCTTCAGAGCGCCCCTGCTTTTCGTGGTGTTGTTTTCCACTTTCTTCTCTCTCCTTAAAAGATAGATTGACGCGAGAACCAAAAACCGATCTTCCTTCCCGTCTTTTTTTGGTCAATTCGCTGTCATTTACTACTTTATACTAAATTAACAGGTTCGCAAGTACCAGTTGGAGCTGCAAATTGTATACCAGTCATAGATCCGGCAGCACTTCCGTCTCTTTTTATGTGCATTTGGCTCATATCCGGCTGCCACTTTTTGGCACTTCCGCCTGTTTTTCCCGTTTGTCACAGCAAAATGACCACATCGGCGCTCTCCGTTTTGGTCCTTTGGCAGAATTGACCGAAGATCGCCGTCTTTTCTCGCTCAGCGCGGGGCCAGTGTGACGGTGAGCCGGTTCTTGCTCACCGTTTCGTCCCGTACCGTCAGGCGGTAGCACAGCTCCAGCGTACCGCGCGCGCCATCGAGCGCCGCGCAAACGCTGTCCGTGTGAAGCTCCATTGTCAAGCGTCCGAGGGGAAGCTCATAGAATATGGTATGGCGCTCCCCCGCCGCAAAGGTCATCTCGCTGCGCACCGCGCCGCGGCGCGTGAGCGTGACGCGGCCATCGGCAAAGCGGAGCAGCGTTTTGACGGCGCCGGCCTCCGCCGGCTCGTCGTAGGCGAGCAGCCAGCCGTCCGCCGTATGCTTGAAGACGCCCTCGCACACCAGCTCGCTCACGTCCTCCTCCGCGCCGGGGCAGCGCTGCACGCCGCACACGCGGACGGAAACGTCCTCTTTCACAAGTGGTCCCCCTTTCTTTTTTCACATTCTGCCTGTTTTTGCTATGGCATTTTGACGCAGAGTGTGCTATCATCATAGAAATCGAAATCTGCATCACAGGAGGCGCAGCATGAAAATCGAATTGACGGAAAAGCAATTCCGCCGTCTTCTTGATCTGGTCTATATCGGCAACTGGGTGCTCAACTCTACGCGCGGCGACGACCGCATCCGCGAATACGACGAGGTGGAGAGCACCGTTTTCTCCAACTGCATCAACCACGGCATGGTGCCGCTGGTCGAGTCCTATCAGGGCGAGCTGATCCCCTCGCGCGCCTTCGCCGAGGGCGGCATCCATGAGGCCATCCTCGCCTACGAGGACACGATGTTTTTTGAGATCCTCGCCCAGGAGCTCGCCCTGCGCGACATGGACTCCGACGCGCCCACGCCGGAAAATTACGACGAGCTGCGCGAGCGCATGGATGTGTACTTAGGCGAATTTGAGCAGCACGGAACCGACAACATCACCGTGGAAATGTAAGACCGGAAAAAAGAAAAGCCGTGATCGCGCGGCTTTTCTTTTTTTGCTCTTCTGCTATGATCGGATCGCCATGCGCTCCCATTTTCTGCTGCGGTAGCGGGCGTAGAAAATGACGCTGCGCGTCGCCCAGTCGAGGATCGCGTGGGCGAACCACACGCCGACCACGCCGTAGCCGAGATAGCGGCCGATGACGTAGGCTCCCAGCACACGCACGAGCCACATGGTGAGCATACTCACGACCATGGTATAGGTCGCGTCGCCCGCGGCGCGCAGGAAATACGGGATCATAAACGACGGGAGCCACAGGAGGATTGCGCTGCCGCCGTGGATCAGCATGACCTTGCGGGCCAGCACCGCCGCCTCGGGCGTGACGTCGTACACGCGCAGAATGAGCGGGATGCAGAGGATCAGCGTGATGTTGATAAACGCCATGACCGCATAGGTCGCGACGGTCAGCTTTTTCATGTAGTACCGTGCGCGGTCATAGGCGCCCGCGCCAACGCATTGGCTCACCACGGTCGTCAGGCCCATGCAGATGGCCTGCCCGGCAAACACATGGAAATTGCCCATCGTGTTGCCGATGGCGTTGGCCGTGATGCTCGCCGTGCCGAAGGTGGAGATGAGGCTGAAGAGAATGAGCCGTCCGAAGTGGAACATCCCGTTCTCCACGCCGCTGGGGATAGCGATGCGGAAGATATTGCGCATGACGCGCTTTTCCAGGCGGAACGCGCGGATGTCGGAAAGGTGCAGCTCGAGCCTTTCGTTGAAGAGGAGCCACACGATCACGGCCGCCGCCACCGTGCGCGAGACGAGCGTGGGAATGGCGACGCCCGCCACATCGAAGCCGAGGCCGAAGATCAGAATGGCGTTGCCCGCGACGTTGATGCCGTTCATCAGCAGCGAGACCTTGAGCGACACATCGGAGCGCGACATCGTGCGGAAGAGCGCCGCGCCGCCGTTGTAGAGCGCGATGCCCGGAATGGAGGCCATGACGTAGCTGTAGTAGATGTTCGTCGCCTTCATGACGTCCGCGTCGATGTGTCGGAAAAGGCGCGTGACGATCGGGTCCCGGAACAGGTATAAAAGCGCCGTCACCGCCAGCGACACCACGCCGAGCAGCACCATGAGCTGCTGCGCGCTGCGGCAGGCCTCCTCCCGCTCGCGTCGGCCGAGATACTGACCGGCCACGACCGCACCGCCGGTCGCCATGGCGGAGAAAATGTAGATCATCAGCGCGCTGACGCTGTCCACGAGCGACACTGCCGAGATCGACGCGTCGCCCACAGTCGCGACCATCAGCGAGTCCGCAAGGCCCACCGTGATGCCGAGCAGCTGCTCGGCCAGCATCGGCAAAATCAGGCTCACGAGCTGACGGTCGGTAAATTCAATATTTTGTCTCCCCGCGAGCGGGGACATCTGCTCATCCATTTTGAAACCATCGGCAATCCTTGCCGAAGCCTCCCTTTCTTTGTCCGGCACCGCCGCGCGGCAGATAACCATAATGAGTATAGCGGTTTTCGCCCGCCGCGTCAAGGACGGCCGGGCGGTTTTTATATTGCATGGGATAAAATGACGCCGAAATCCATACAATGGACAAAGCAAATAAACGGAGGTGTCCTTATGCAAAAAAGGCTGCTGCACTGGGAGCTGATCGGCTTCGCGTTCACCGGTGCGGTCGGTACGCTGCTGCATTTCGTGTACGAATGGACCGGAGGCAATCCGCTCATCGCGGCGTTCTGCGCCGTCAATGAGTCCACCTGGGAGCACATGAAGCTGCTGTTCGTGCCGTTCTTTCTCTTCACCATGGTGGAATTCATCGTCTTTGCCGAGCCGCTGCGGAACTTCTTTGCCGCCAAGGCAGCGTCCATCCTGCTCGGTCTGCTCGCGATCCCCGTGCTCTTTTACTCGCTCGGCGGGATGTTCGGCAAAACGCCGGACTGGGTGAACATCGCCATTTTCTTTCTCGCGGACGCGCTGCTCTATTTCATGAGCTTCCGTCTGCTCACGCGCGGCGCGCTGCGCGGCGGCGCGTGGCAGCTCGCCGGCTTTCTTCTGCTGTGGGCGCTGGCCTTCGCGTTCGTGTTCTTCACCTACCGTCCCATCCATCTCCCGCTCTGGCAGGATCCGACGAATGGGCTCTACGGGCTCGCCGCGGCAGGGGCAGCAGGATAAATCTCATCATTTGGTACAGCAAGGAGGGCAGCCGCCGCGGCGGCTGCCCTCCTTACCATTGTTCTGTTCTTCCTTTCAGCTCTGCTTCGCCAGCATCGCCGCGCCGATCACGCCTGCGCGGTAGCCGAGCGTGCAGAGCTCGATGCGCGTGTGACGCGCGGCATAGCGTGAGCCGTAGCTCAGCGCCCGCACCCGCTCCCGCAGCGGGACAAGCAGCGCGTCGCCCTGATTGGCCACGCCGCCGGAGAGCGCGATGACCTCCGGGAAAAAGATGTTGACGATGTTGGCGACACCGCAGGCGAGGTCGTCCAGATAGCGGTCCACCACCGCCAGCGCGGCGGCATCGCCGCGCTGCGCCGCGATGAACGCCGTGCGTCCGTCCACCGCGCCGTTCTCCTCGGCAGCGGCGTGCATCCGGCTCCCGGGATGCGCGGCCATCGCGCGCTTTGTCTCGCGGATGAGCGCGGTCGCGCTGGCATAGGCCTCATAGCAGCCGCGCCGCCCGCAGGCGCACGGCTTTCCGCCCGCGCGGATGACCATGTGGCCCAGCTCGCTCGCCGCGCCGGTGTAGCCCGTAAGCATTTTGCCGTCCAGCACCACGCCGCCGCCGACGCCCGTGCCGAGCGTGACGATCACGGCGCTCTGCGCTCCTTTGGCGCAGCCGACCAGCGCCTCCGCCAGCGCGGCCACGTTCGCGTCGTTGCCGATGCGCAGGTCAAAGTCCGTGCGCGACTTGACCGCCGCGCGCAGGTCGAAGCTCTTCCAGCCGAGGTTGTTCGCATAGAGCACGCGGCCGGTCTCGTCGTCCACCGTTCCCGGACAGCCGAGCCCGACGCCGCCGAGCGAAGCCCTGTCCACGCCGGACGAGAGTGCCGCGATGACCGCGGCGATGCCGTCGCAGACCGCCTCTGCGCCCAGCTCGGCGCGCGTGGGACGGCTTACCTCCCGCGCGATCTCGCCCGTTTCGCTCACAAGTGCGCCCTTGATATTCGTTCCGCCAAGGTCAATGCCGATATAGTACATGGAACAGTCCTCCCCACCGGCAAATTTTTCAGTCGTATTATACCCGCTGCGGCGTGGAATTGCAAGGGGTCAGCCGCGCTCGCCGATGGCTTCTTCGAGCTTTTCCAGCGCCCGCTTTTCGATGCGGGAGACATAGCGCCGCCGCTAATGTAAACGATACCCGGACAAACCTGAATCTTCAAAGCTTGTCCGGGCATCGATCATGTTAGGATAGCGTTTTCGTTATTGTAAGCAGCAGAAAATTTAGGATAAGCGGCCATTCATTTACACATCCTCCGCCGTGTCAAGATAGTAGAACAGGTTCAGGGAGCGGCGGCCCTGCTCATCGCGGCTCTCATGTCCGGAAAGGGTGATGGAAACATAGGTCCCATCGCCGCGGAGCAGACGGTAGCGAACGCGCTTTCCGGTCAGGCCGTCCGCTTCAATGCACCGGCGGATATTCTCCACCGCCAGTCGGCGGTCGTCGGGATGGATACACGAAAGCGTATCGTCGGCATAGATGGATCGGAGCGTTTCGCGATCCGAACGCAGGAAGCGGCACATACTGTCGTTAATGAAGTCCAGCACAAACCTTCCGTCCACACCGACCTTGAGCCGAACGAAGCCGTCCGTTATGTCATTCATCATCTCAAAGAACATCTTCCGCTCGCTGCCCAAGCCTGCGCTCAGATTACGCCGCACGAGCAGCGCGGTGATGTAATCCCCCAGCGCAGAGAGACGGACGCGGTGATCGACGGACTGCCTCGGATTGTCCACGCCCGCATAGCCGATGAGCTTTCCTTCGTATAGCAGCGGCGTGACAAAAATGCTGTGAATATCCTGCGTCAGCAGCAGAGCGCGCAGCTCCCGCTGATCGTCGCCCAACGCCTCAACGGAGTCGATCACCACCTGCTCATTCTTTTTCAGCGTCTCAAACCACACCGGCAGCAGGCGGAACGGAACGTTCTGGAGATTGGCTATCTCACTTCTCACGCCATCCGCACAGACCTCGTAGGTGTTGTTCATTATCTGTCTGTCGTCGTCCAGCTCGACCACATAGGCGCGGTCGCCTCTAAAATATCCCATAAACCGCTGAAGCGTCTGTCGGATCGGCCCTTCGCTGTCCGACTGCGCAAGGAGTTCATGGGCGGCCTCGTTCAAGAAGCGGAGCTGCTCGTTCGCTTCCTTCCGTCTCTGCCGCGCCAGGTGCTCCTCGGTGACGTCGGTCTCGATACCGAGCAGGACGTTCTCACCCACGCCTTCGAGCGCAATGACGGAATTCGTCATCCGCACCCATATCACGCTCCCGTCGCGCTTGACGGCGCGAAGCTCATACGTTCTTGTCGCATGGTCGCGGACGATATTCTCCACAAGGGCGCCGGTCCATTCGCGGTCCTCGGGGTAGATCAGATCGTTGATGAAGCCGACCTCCGCGTCGTACTGCTCCCGTGTGTAGCCGTGCAGCTTGAAAAAGCCGTCGTTGGTAAAGATCATTTCAATGTCCGTCGGACTGCGGAACACCGTTGCGGTCACGCCGCCGTTCACGCTGTCCATGATCGAGCGAAGCTGGCGGGAGGCGTTGCGTTCTTTCCTTTCCGCCTCGCGCTGCTCGGTCATGTTCATGACCATACTGTAGCCAAGTGCACGATCCTTGGTGCGCGCGATGATGCGCACGGAAATGCGAAGGAATTCCGCATGCTTCCCGCGCGTGGCCCTGACCTCGCAGGAGGCCTCCTCGCCGCTGTCCATTGCTCGCTTGATGGCGCCCATAAGCTCTTCCCGGTCATTCTCGTCCAGATACTGCATGATGCCGAGCCTTTTCGCATCGCCATCCGGCTCCATCACACCGCCGAACTGCTGCACATAGCGGTCGTTGATCCGCAGCAGCTCGGTCTCTCCGTCGTGGAGCTCAAAAATGCAGGCGCCGCCGACGTAGCTGTTGAAAATCAGCGTTTCCATGGAAGCGGGGTCCCAAAAGCGGCTGTTCTCCAATTCTGCCACTCGCTTGAGCCGGTGCAGCTCCGGCTCCTTGCCGCGCCGGTCAAGCAGCGCCTCGTAGTCGCTTCGCGGCATGGGACGCGCGTAATAATAGCCCTGGATATAGTAGCAGCCAAGGGATTTGAGGAAGTCGGCCTGTTCTTCATTTTCCACGCCCTCGGCGATGATGTTCATGCCGAGCCATTTTGCCATGCGGACAACGGACTCGACAATGATCCCCGCGCGATCCGAATTCCCCGTGTATTCAAAAAAGTGCATATCGAGCTTGAGGACCCTGGCCGGAACATCCTTGAGCGAGTTGAGGGTGGAGTATCCGCTGCCGAAATCATCGATCTCGACGGTGAAGCCCAGCTCGATCAGCTCATTGATCTTCCGGATGACCTGCTGCGTGGAATCCGCAAAGGCGGATTCCGTAATTTCCAGCGGAAAAAGCGGCAGCGGTATGCGGTATTTTTCCACAAGTCCCGTCAGCGCCTCGATAAAATCGTCGTGCATGATGTCGCGGCGGGAAACATTGACGGAAACCGGCAGCGGCTCACGCCCCTCGTCGAGCCAACGGCGCAGGAGGATGCAGACCTGCTCCCAGATATACCGGTCCAGCTGATAGACCGATCCGCTCTGCTCCAGCATCGGGATAAACTCCGCGGGCGGGACCCATACATTTCCTTTCTTCCAGCGCGCCAACGCCTCCGCGCCGACCACATTGCCGGTCGCATGGTTGTACTGCGGCTGGAACCACGGCTCAAATTCGCCGTTTCGCAGCGCATCGACGATCTCCTGTGTCTTTTCATGGAATGTGCCGCGGTCATGATACCACGCGGCCTCGCTGCCCGGCTCCTCCGTTCCCGGCAGCCGCACGGCCGGATGCTCCTCCGCCGCCTCTGCCTCCCCATCGGATCCGTCATAGAGCATCACACGGCTCTGCGTAGCCTTGGCCTGATACATGGCAAGATCTGCCTTATGCAGCAGCTGCGCGATCCTTCCGCTGCCGTACGCACCGCCAATGCTTGCGCTGATCCGCAGTCTCGGATATTCCGGGATGCGGATGCCGTCTATCTCACGGTGGATCTCCAGCAGCTTCTGCTCAAAGTGATCCTGCGGCATATTGCGGAAAATAAGGAAAAATTCATCTCCGCCGTAGCGCACCAGCTCGTCGTCGGCACGGATCTCCGACCGGATGGCCTGCGCCGTTAGGTACAATGCCGCGTCGCCCGCCTGATGGCCGAAATAGTCGTTGATGCACTTGAAGTTATCCATGTCGATCATGGCGCAGGCAAACTCGCCCTCCAGATCACACAGGCGGTCATCGTAGTAGCGGCGGTTGCAGATATCGGTGACGGAGTCGGTATAGATCTGGCGGCTGCCCATCAGCAGGTGGCTGAGAAGCTCCTCCTTTTCTGTCCCGCTGAGCGGCACGGCCTGGTCGATACGGTCTGCCAGCTCCCGCGCCATGATCTCCAGCTCGTCCGCAGGCTCCCCTGCGCCAAGCCCCGCTTCCGGACGGCCTTGCTCAGGGCTGCCGCTGATCCGTATTTCCTTTTTTCCATTCTTATCCATAGCCGGACTCCTCTCACACAGATTTGGATCGGCGCCGAGCCGGGACGAAAAGCAAAAAAGCCGAGGCGTGCTTCAAAACGCACACTTCGGCAACTGGCTGGCTGACTCGCCTTGAGGACAGCCCCTTTAGCTTTGCGTCACCGGATCGCTCCGGTTTTGCTCTTTTCGGTTGAAATCAAAAATATTACAGGGTCCCGATCTTCGTTATGCCCCGCAGCATCTGCTCGTACACCTCTGCCGGTACGGGCTTGCTGAAATAGTATCCCTGCATTTCCCGGCAGCCGAGCTCCTGCAGCATCTCCGCCTGCTCCCGTGTCTCCACGCCTTCGGCAATGATGGGCAGATGCAGCGCCTGCGCCATGCCGATGATAAACTGGACGATGATGTGCCCCTTCTCGCTGCTCTCTCCGGATAAAAAGCGCATATCCAGCTTCAGCTTGTCGATGTCAATGTCCTTGAGCGCGTTCAGCGAGGAATAGCCGCTCCCGAAGTCGTCCATCTCCACAATGAACCCGCGTCCGCGCAGCTCCTCCACCGCCTTCATGACCCGCAGGGTGTCCTCCACATAGGCGCTCTCCGTCACCTCAAGATGCAGTACATCCCGACCAATGCCGTACCGCGCCAGCATACCGTCGATCTTATCGCACAGATTCGGCCTGTCCAGATCCTCCCGCGACAGGTTCACCGATACGGTGATGTGCCGTCCCGGCATATCGTTCTGCCATCGGCGGATGTACCGGCAGCACTGCTCCAGCATATACCAGTCCAGGCGGTGGATGCAGCCGCTCTGCTCCAGCAGAGGCACGAACGTTCCCGGCATCAGCAGTCCCCGTGTAGGATGCCGCCAGCGCACCAAAGCCTCCGCGCCCACCAGCTCCCGTCCGGCAAAGTCCACCTGCGGCTGGAACCACACCTCGAACTCCCCGTTGCTGATAGCGTCGTCCAGATCGCGCAGCAGCTCGCCCTTCTTCCGCTCCTCATCCATCATGCCCTTTTCGTAGTAGGCAATGCGCTGCGCCTGGCTGCCCTTGATGGACTGCAGCGCCAGCAGAGCCTTGTAGCTCATGGTGGAAGCATCGCAATCCGTTTCGCACAGGTCGTATACGCCGATGTGCAGCGTAATGGCGATGGACAGGTCGTAGTCGGCGAAGCAGGAGTTAAAATTGTCATAGCACTCCTGCATGGTCATGGTGCCCTCCGCGCAGAAGCGGGCAAAGTGATCCGCGCTCAGATGCGCGGAGAAGCAGTCCTCTCCCCGGTCGAAGCGGCGCATGTGCCGCGCCAGATCGCGCAGCAGCTTGTCTCCGACCTCCCTGCCATGCAGGCCGTTGATGTCCCGGAAGCGGTCCACGTTGTACCGCTGGATACGGAACTTCTTTCCCGGATGCCTGTCGATCCACTCCTGCACCCGCCGGTGGAAGCCAACGGCGTTCATAATGCCCGTCAGCTCGTCGGTCTCGTTGTGCAGGCCAACGGTGGTGTCCTCGCAGGTCACGGCGATCATCGCCCGCGTCTCATCCAGATAGTGGAACACAAACCGCTTGCAGAATACGCTTTCCTCGCTCTCGCGCCAGGTATCCACGGTCACAACGTAGGTCTCCTGCTGCTCCAATGCCTGTCGGACGCTGTCCAGGCACAGCATACGCACCAGCATCTCCTGGTCATCCTCCGCCGCGTGACATTCCATGGCGGCACGCAGCTGCCGGTCATAGGGCACGCCGTCCATGGTGCTCCTCCCGGCGCGCAGCTCGGTGGAGAATTTCTCTCCCAGCTCCCGGATCTCGCCCGTGGCACAGTCGATCAGAAACACGCCGTCGAAGCGTTCCTCGATCAGCCGCCGCAGCATATTTCCCTCTGCGAATCGGCTCCACAGCCGCTCCAGCCTGTTCTCCATATTGCATACGCGCAAACGGTCAAATATCCGTCTGCGTTTTCCTTTCCGCGGTCATGTGTCCGCCCGTTTTTTCTTTCCTTTGTCAGATACATCTCCCGGTCCGCTCCGGTGATAAGCTCCCGCACGCTCTCCGCGCAGGCTACGATGCTTGTCATCCCGTCCGCCAAATCCTTTTCTCAAAAAACAGTTTAATCATACATTAAGCTGAAGCGTTTTGTCAATATTTTTACAAAAATAGAATATAAAGGTTGAATCGGGGAATATTTCCACGTCATAAGGCTCAAAAAAGGAACAGCACGATACTTTCGTACCATGCTGTTTCAGCCAAAGAAAAATGTTCTTTATCACATAGGGCGCTTCAAGCTCTGCCGCTTTGTCGCATCTTAAAAAGAGAATCTGTTCTGCCGTCAGCGCACCGGAGGGCCGGTCCGCGGGGCTTCATTCGGAAAGGAGCATACGGTCGTTGTCGAGCGTCCTGCCCGTGCCCGCGCGGAAGCGCTCGATGAGGCCCTCCACCGTCATGCCGGCGCGTTCCGCGCCCGCGACGTCGAGCACGATGCCGCCGTCCGCCATCATCAGCGTGCGGTTGCCGAGCGCGAGAGCCTGCGCCATGTTGTGCGTCACCATCAGGCAGGTGATGTGATGCTCCGCCACAATGCTCTGCGTAAGCGCAAGCACCTTTTCCGCCGTGCCCGGGTCGAGCGCCGCCGTGTGCTCGTCGAGCAGCAGAAGCTCCGGTGGCACCATCGTCGCCATCAAAAGCGTCAGCGCCTGCCGCTGACCGCCCGAGAGCAGGCCGACGGGCTGTCCCAAACGGTCCTCCAGCCCCATGTCGAGCTGCGCGAGCTGGGCGTGGAAAAGCTCGCGGTCCTTCGCCGTGATGCGGCTGAAGGGATTGCCGTGCGCCGCGCGCAGGTACGCGAGGGCGAGGTTTTCCTCAATGGTCATGTGCGGCGCGGTGCCGCGCAGCGGGTCCTGAAACAGCCGCCCGATGACGCGGCTGCGGTCATGCTCTCGTGTAAAGGTAATATCCTTGCCATTCAGCAGGATGCGTCCCTCGTCCACATAAAAGCTGCCCGCGATGGCGTTGAAGAGCGTGGACTTGCCCGCGCCGTTCGAGCCGATAACGGTGACGAAATCGCCCTTGTCCAAATGGAGCGACAGGTCGGTGACGGCGCGCTTTTCGTTCACCGTTCCGACGTTGAAGGTCTTGGAGATGTGTTGAATGTCCAGCATGTCAGTTGCCTCCCTTCCCTTTTGCCGCGGCCTTGCGGCGCTGGAACGCCGCCCACCTCCGGATGCTCGGCGCGGCGATGGCCAGCGCCACAATGATCGCCGTGAGCAGCTTCAGGCACTCCACCGGCACGATCTTCGTGTAGAACACGACCGCGTAGATGAAGCGGTAGATCAGCGAGCCGACGAGCGCGGCGAGCACGCCGCGCGTCATGCTGCGGCGGCCGAGCACCGTTTCGCCGATGATGAGGCAGGCAAGGCCGATGACGACGATGCCGGTGCCGGAGTTGATGTCCACGGTCTTCTGATACTGGCCCACCATCGCGCCGGCAAGACCGGTCATGGCATTGGCAAGGCAGAGACCGACGGAGATGGTGAACGCGGGATTCAGCGAGGACGCGCGCACCATATCGGGATTATCGCCCGTCGCGCGGAGCGACAGGCCGAGGTGTGTGCCGAGGAACAGGCGCAGCAGCACCGCCGCAAGTCCGGTAACGATGACCGCAAGCAGCAGCTCATACCACGTTCCACCGATGCCGGCGTCGCGCGCCAGCGTGAACACGGTGTCGGAGCCGAGCAGGCTCTGGTTGGCCTTCCATCCCATCGCCATCAGGTTCACGGTGTAAAGGCCGGTGTTCGTCACGATGCCGGCGAGGATGCTCGGCACGCCGAGGTGCGTCTGCAAAAAGGCGGTGATGAGTCCCGCGCACGCGCCCGCGAGCATCGCCGCGGGAATGGCGAGGAACGGGTGCCCCGCCGCCGTCAGGCTGACGGACACCGCCGCGCCGAGGACAAAGCAGCCGTCCGTCGTGAGGTCGGCAATGTCAAGGATGCGGTAGCTCAGGAACAGCGCCAGCGCGACCGGCGCGTACAAAAAGCCCAGCTCCAGGGCGGTCTGCGTGATGATGAGCATGGGGTCGCTCTCCTTTCAGGCTTCGGCCCTCCGACCTTCGCCGGAGGGCTTCCGCGTTGTTGTTTCGGTTCAGTCCTTGGTGGTGGTCACTTCCACGACGGTGCCCATGCTGTCGAAGCAGGAATACTCGGCCTGCTTGCCGATCATAGCCGCGGTATCGGTGTTGACGGTGATGATGCCGCCGTCCATGAGGTAGTAGTCCTCCATACCGTCCATGCCCTCGGTGATGGCCTTGTAGGCGAGGTCGGCGGTCTTGGCGCCGAGGTCGGTGTAGTTCACGCCGCAGGTGGCGTAGGCACCGTTGCGGACAAAGGAGTCTGCGCCGGTATAGTGCGGGATGCCGTTGACGGCAAGGTCCTCGGCGATGGCCATTTCAGCGGCCATGATCACGTTGTCGGTCGGGGTGAACACGGCGTCCACACCGGCGGCGATGAGCGCGGAGGCGGCGGCGACGACCTCGTCGTTGGTGTTCGCGGTCTGCTCGACGTACTCGATGCCCTTGGCATCAAGGTAGGCCTTGGCGTCCGCGATAGGCTTGGTGGAGTTCGGCTCATTGAGGGAGTAGAGCAGGCCGACCTTGGCGACGTTCGGATTCTGGGCGAACATCATATCCATAATGAAATCAGTGTTGAGCGCGTCGCTCGTGCCGGTAACGTAGTCGATGCCGGTGAGCTTGGCGGTCTCGGGGTCGGAGATGGCGGCGTAGACGACCGGCGTCTTGGTCTCCTCGGCGGAGAGGGCGGCGATCTGCGCGGCGGTGGTAGCGATGGGAATGATGGCGTTCACGCCGTCGGCGATGGCCTGATCGCTCAGCTGCTTGAGGATGGTCTGATCGCCCTGGCCGGAGGTGACCTCATACTCGATGGTCACGCCGTTGTCGGCGGCAATTTTGTCCAGCTCGGCGGTGACGGCGTTCGTGATCTCGTCGAGGGAGGCGTGGTCGAGCTGCTTGATCACAGCCACCTTGTAGGTCTTGGCCTCCTCCGCGCTGTTGTCCGGCTGGTCGGCCGACGGGGTGTCCTTTGCGCCGCAGGCGGCGAGGGACAGCGTCATCGCGCCGGCAAGAACGAGGGTCAGGAGCTTCTTCATCATGTTGTTTTTCATTTTGGTTTTCCTCCAATATATTTGATTTTGGGCGGCAGATGAAGCTCTGTCTTGCCGGAACAGAGCGGGGAAAAAGAAAAAGACCTTCATCCCACCTACATGGGACAAAAGTCGTTGAACTTCTGCGATACCACCCAAATTGACGTTATCAAACGCCCGCTCGCTTACGCGCACCATCATACGCGCCCCGATGGATAACGGGTGGGATACCCGTCGGTCTCTACTCGGCTTTCGCCTTTTGATCCGCCCTCCGAAGTCCATTCACCGACCGTCCGCCGCCCCGATCACACCACCCGGGACTCTCTGAAGACTTGCCTGCGCCGGCTACTTCTCTCCGTCATTGGTTTTTACTGCTTTAACTTGTTGTAGCGTATTATAGCACGCGCGCTTGCATTGTCAAGCCCCTTTTTGCAAAATTTTTTCTTCTCTCCGTTTTGCGCAAAAGGTCTACCCTCTCCCAAGCACAAAGTCGGCGGAATAGGCAAAAGTCCGCGGTCCGTATAGAACCGCAGTGTATGTCCCATAGTGCCGAACAGTTCCGCTTCCTATGCGGAGTTTCTCAACACTCGGATGCTCAAAGCAGACTGTCTGCGATGGCCGGGTCGGATACGATTAAAAATATATATCCGAATTGCGTGGATTTTCTTGCCTTTACCGCGCAATGTGATACACTATTGTTAGCCTGTATTTATTTTAAGCAAGGGGTGCGGAGCTATGAATCATTCGGTCTTTCGTCAAAAAAGCATGGAAAAGATCACATCGCCGGAGCAGATGAACGATTATATCCGTGTTTCCAATCCAAGCGTATGGATGATCCTCGCGGCGGTCATTGTGCTTCTGCTCGGCGTTTGCATATGGGGCGCGTTCGGGCATCTCGATACCGCCGTACAAACAGGCGGCGTCTGCGAAAACGGACGCTTGACGGTCTTTTTGAGCGAGAGTGATTTCGCCAGATTAGACGGCGAGGCCATCCTCTCGGTCGGCGAAGCCGAGTACGCAGCCGCATCCGATGCGGCGGGCACGCCCACCCGGCTCGACGAGAGCACCGACCCGTATCTGCTCCATCTCATCGGGCTCTCCGCGGGCGACTGGGTGCACGCCCTGTCGGCGGAAACCCCCAATCTCAAGGACGGCGTTTATACCGTATCCGTTATTATCGAGCGCGTCAGGCCCCTTGATTTCGTCCTGAACTGAGGTGCGCGAAGATGAAAGCAGCACAAAAGATCAAATCGCCGATCACGGCGGGCGTCGCCAAGGTGCCCGTTGTCATGCAGATGGAGGCGTTGGAATGCGGCGCCGCAAGTCTTGCGATGATCCTTGCCTACTATGAAAAGTGGGTCCCGCTCGAGCAGGTGCGTCTGGACTGCGGCGTTTCGCGGGACGGCTCGAACGCGCGCAACATTCTTCGCGCCGCGCGCAGCTACGGTCTTACCGCAAAGGGCTACCGGTATGAGCCGGAGGGCCTGAAAGCGAACGGAAAATTCCCCTGCATCATTCATTGGAACTTCAACCACTTTGTCGTGCTCAACGGCTTTCGGGGCAACAAGGCGGTGCTCAACGACCCCGCAAAGGGGACCTATTCCGTCCCGATGCAGACCTTTGACGACTCCTTCACCGGCATCTGCCTGTTCTTCGAGCCCGCCGAAGGCTTTGTTCCCGAGGGAAAGCCGCAGTCCATGCTGCAATACGCGAAAAAGCGGCTGGCCGGCGCGGGGACCGCGATCGCTTTTGTAACGCTGACCACGGTCATTTCGTCGCTGCTCGGCATTGTGACGCCCGCGTTTTCCCGTATTTTTCTCGACCGGCTGCTGACCGGCGAGAACCCGGAATGGCTGACGCCGTTCACGCTTGCGCTCGCGGGCATCAGCGTGCTTCAGCTCATCGTCGCGTGGATCCAGGCGGTCTATTCCCTTCGGATCAACGGAAAGCTCGCGATGGTGGGAAATACCACCTTCCTGTGGAAGGTCCTGCACATGCCGATGGCGTTTTTCTCGCAGCGTATGGCGGGAGATATTCAGGGCCGGCAGAGCGCAAACGCAATGATCGCGGAGCAGCTGGTCGGCACGCTCGCGCCGCTTGCCCTGAACGCCGCCATGATGGTGTTCTATCTGGTCGTGATGCTCCGCTACAGCGTGCTCCTCACGCTCATCGGGCTTGCTTCGATCCTCGCCAATCTGGTCCTTTCCAGCGTCATTTCAAAAAAGCGGATCAACCTCACCCGCGTGCAGATGCGCGACGCGGGCAAGCTCGCCGGAACGACCGTCGCTGGCATCGAGATGATCGAAACGATCAAGGCGAGCGGCGCGGAGAACGGCTTTTTTGAAAAGTGGGCCGGCTACCAGGCGAGCGTCAATACCAGTCAGGTCCGCTTCCAGCGCATGAACCAGCTCCTCGGACTGCTGCCGGCGCTTGTCAGCTCGGTCTGCAGCACCGCGGTCCTGATGACGGGCGTGTTCCTCGCGATGCAGGGCAGCTTTACCGTCGGCATGATCATGGCGTTTCAGGGCTTTTTGTCCTCTTTCCTCTCCCCCGCAACGACGCTCATTTCGGCAGGACAGACGCTGCAGGAAATGCGCACCGATATGGAGCGGATCGAGGACGTGATGCGCTATCCCGACGACGACATTTTTGCGGAAGACGGCGGCGATGAGAGCACGGAATACGGCAAGCTGTCCGGCAGCATCGAGCTCAAAAATGTCACCTTTGGCTATTCGCGCCTGGCCGAGCCGCTGATCCGGGATTTCAACCTGACGCTTAAGCCAGGGGACCGCGTAGCGTTCGTCGGCGCTTCGGGCTGCGGAAAATCCACGATCTCCAAGCTGATCTCCGGCCTTTATAAGCCGTGGAGCGGCGAGATCCTGTTTGACGGAAAGCCGATCTCGCAGATCGACCGCTGCGTGTTTACCGGCTCTCTCGCCGTGGTGGATCAGGATATTATTCTCTTTGAGGATACCATCGCAAACAACATAAAAATGTGGGATAACTCCATCGAGGACTTCGAGATGATCATGGCGGCGCGGGATGCCCAGCTGCACGAGGACATCATGCGGCGCGAGGGCGGCTATCAGTATAAGCTGACCGAGGGCGGCAAGGACCTCTCCGGCGGGCAGCGCCAGCGCATGGAGATCGCCCGCGTGCTTGCGCAGGACCCCACGATCATCCTTCTGGACGAGGCGACGAGCGCGCTGGACGCGAAAACGGAATACGACGTTGTTCGCTCCATCAAGGACCGCGGCATCACCTGCATCGTGGTGGCGCACCGTTTGTCCACCATACGCGACTGTGATGAGATCATCGTGATGGAGCAGGGCAATGTCGTGGAGCGCGGAACGCACGAGGAGCTGATGAAAAACGGCGGCGCCTATACGCGCCTGGTGTCCAACGAATAGGAGGTGACGACACGATGGGTTGGTTTGACGAACAGATAAAAGAGCGTAAGCAATACGACGACGACGCGTTTTCCGAGGCCTTTGCGAACATGGCGTCTGCCGTGATGGGAAAGCGGTTCGAGGCGGCGTTCACCAACGATCGCGCCGTTACCAAGGACGCGATCGACGAAATATTGAAATACTACCATGTGAAGAGCCGGGAGGTCCCCGACAGCGTCAAGGATGTGAACGAGCAGCTTGAGTTCCTGATGCGCCCGTATGGCATCATGCGGCGCACGGTGAAGCTGGAGGACGGCTGGTACCGCGATGCCGTGGGCGCGATGCTTGGCACCCTGTCGGAAAGCGGGCGGGTCGTGGCGCTCATTCCTTCCGGTCTTTCCGGCTACAGCTTCTTTGACTATGAGACCGGAAAGGCGCGGCGCATCACGCGCAAAAATCAACACCTGTTTGACGACGAGGCGATCGCGTTTTATAAGCCATTTCCCCTCAAGAAGCTCAGCATCGCTTCGCTCTCGGCCTACATTGTGCAGACCCTTTCCGTCTCCGATTTCGTTTTGATCGTGCTGGCAACGCTTGCCGTGTCGCTCGTGGGGCTGCTCTCCCCGATGCTCAGCCGACTGCTGTTTGATCGCGTGCTGCCCTCCGGGAATACGCGCATCCTTCTCGCGCTTGCCGCCTTTACCGTCTGCGTCTCCGTCAGCACGCTGCTTCTCTCTGCGGTAAAAAGTATGCTTACGGCGCGGATCGAAACAAAGCTGAATCTATCGGTCGAGGCGGCGACCATGATGCGCGTCATGTCGCTGCCGGCGGATTTCTTCAAACAGTACAGTGCGGGCGAGCTCTCCAGCCGCGCGGCGCAGGTCGGCCCGCTGTGCCGGATGCTCGTATCAACGGTCTTATCGACCGGACTGACCTCGCTGTTCTCCCTTATATACATATCGCAGATCTTTGCCTATGCGCCGACGCTCGTCGCACCGGCGCTGGCGATCCTGCTCGTCACGGTCGTTTTCTCGGTGGTCTCCTCCCTTGCGCAAATGAAGATCAGCACAGAGCAGATGACGCTCTCCGGACGGGAGAGCGGTATGACCTACGCGCTGATCACGGGGATACAGAAGATCAAGCTGGCAGGCGCGGAGAAGCGCGCCTTTGCGAGATGGGGCAACCTCTACGCACAGAGCGCAAAAATGATGTACGATCCGCCGATGTTCCTGAAGCTCAATTCCGTCATCAGCCTTGCCATCAGCCTCACGGGAACGCTCATCATGTATTATATGGCGGTGAAAGCCGGTTTGTCCGTGGCCGATTACTACGCGTTCAACACGGCCTACGGCATGGTCTCCGGCGCGTTTCTGTCGCTCGCCGGGATCGCGCTGAGCGCGGCGCAGATCAAGCCCATTCTCACGATGGTCCAGCCGTTTTTTGACGCGGTCCCCGAGGTTTCGGACGGCAAGCAGGTGATTGAGCGGCTGTCCGGCGGCATTGAGCTGAACAATGTCTCTTTCCGGTACAACGAAAATATGCCGCTGATCCTCGACGATCTTTCGCTCAAGATCCGCCCGGGGCAGTATGTTGCCATCGTCGGCAGGACCGGCTGCGGGAAATCCACGCTGCTGCGTCTGCTTTTAGGCTTTGAAAAGCCGCAGAAGGGCGCCATTTACTACGACGGCAAGGATCTGGAGCGGATCGACCTGCGCTCCCTGCGCCGCCGCATCGGCGTTGTGATGCAGAACGGGAAGCTGTTTCAGGGCGACATTTATTCCAACATCGTGATCTCCGCGCCGTGGCTGTCGCAGCAGGACGCATGGGAGGCAGCGGAGCTGACCGGCATTGCCGAGGATATCCGCAGGATGCCCATGGGCATGAATACGGTCATATCGGAGGGCTCGGGCGGCATATCCGGCGGGCAGCGCCAGCGGCTGATGATCGCCCGCGCCATCGCGCCGAAGCCCAAGATTTTGATGTTCGACGAGGCGACGAGCGCGCTGGACAACATCACTCAGAAAAAGGTGTCGGAGTCGCTGGACCAGCTGAAGTGTACCCGCATCGTCATCGCCCACCGCCTGTCCACCATCAAGCAATGCGACCGCATCCTCGTGCTCGACCGCGGAAAAATCGTCGAGGACGGGACCTACGACGAGCTGATCGCCGCGGACGGCTTCTTTGCCGAGCTGGTGGCCCGCCAAAGACTGGACGACGTACCGGACGCCGCTTTGTAACGGCGCTACACGCCGCGCGAAAGATTTTTTGAGAAAATTTTCCGGATGCATTAGCCCTTTTCGGTTCCGGTTCGTATCAAGAAGCAAAGGAGAAAGAAATGGAACACAAAAAAGTGAAATGGTCCGGAGGCGCCTCCGGTCTGAATGAAAAAACGCTCTCCCTGCTCTTCGATTACCAACGCTTCGAGCACGAGCCGGAGCTGGAGGCGCTGCTCGACGAGGCCGAGAGCGAATACTGCGCGGAGCTGTCGGACGACGATCTCGAACAGGTGAGCGCCGCGGGAGAGGCGAAGCACATCAAACGGCACGGAACACATGAGGACGGCGCGGTATGAATCGGACGGAAGAAAGAGAAGCGCTGTACACGGCGTATTCCGAAAAGGTCCGTGGCTATGTGTTCGGCAAGGTCGCAAACCGGCACGACGCGGAGGATCTCGTCAGCGATGTTTTCCTGAAGGCGTATGAAAAGTACCAGACCTTTGACGCGGGCCGCGCCTCAGTCTCCACATGGCTCTACACCATCACCCGGAATACGGTCATCGACTATTTCCGCACCCATCGCCCCGGCGCGGAGCTGCCGGACGATCTGCCCGACGCAGCCGGCGTAGATGACGGCCTGCTGCAAAGGGAATCCCTTCAGGCGCTCGGCGAAGCCCTGAACCAATTGGACGAACGCTCGCGCGCCCTGATCGTCCTGCGGTACGGCAAGGGGCTGTCGCTGAAGGACACGGCGGCAAAGCTCAATGTATCCTACGCCTACGTCAAGATACTGCACAGCAATGCCCTCAAAACGCTTCGGGAGTGTTTTGAGGCTCCAATCAAATAAATTAAAGGAGGAAGAACATGAAACAGGAAGAAAAACGGAACAGCACCCCGGAGGAGATCAACGCGGAGCCGCTGAACGACGAGGCCCTTGAAGCGGTGAGCGGCGGCAGGCGGCTCGATTTTTCCTATGATCTCAGCAAAAAAAGCGACCTGAACGACTCCGGCAGAAAAAAATAACGAAAAGGAGAACCATCATGGAGCTGAACAAGGAACTCATTGCGAAGGCGAAAGAAGCGAAAACCCCTGAGGAGCTGCTGGCACTCGCCAAGGAAAACGGCACAGAGCTGACCACAGAGAGCACAAAGATGTATTTTGACCTGCTCCACCCGAAAACGGGCGAGCTGAGCGACGACGAGCTGGATAATGTCTCCGGCGGCGCTTGCTATGGCAGGGATGACTGCCTTATGACCACCATCGCTTACGGATGCGGGTATTACGAGCCTGCTACCACGAAAAACGGTGTGAACGGCACCTGCGGCGCGTGCCGCTATTGGGACAAGACCTACTGGTCCGGGCTTGAGCTATTCGGTATGCCGCTCCTGTGCGTCCACCCGAAGAACAAAAAAAGAAAGTGAGCGCGGCGGAAACGGACACCGTTCCCGCGCAGCAAGACGATAGTCAGAGAGGAAGCATCAAATGGAGATGGATCAGGAACTGCTTACCAGAGCAAAGGCGGCAAAAACCGCCGAGGAACTGCTGACGCTTGCCAAGGAAAACGGCATGGAGCTGACGGAGGCCGAGGCCAAGACGTATTTTGACCTGCTCCACCCGCAGACGGGCGAGCTGAGCGACGACGAGCTGGATAATGTCTCCGGCGGCGGCTGCTATTCGAGCGGCGGACGCCTTAAGACGACCTGCGGCTATAAGTGCAGGCATTATGAGGACGGACCCTCGACCTTTGGCGTGAAAGGCACCTGCTGCAGATGCCGGTATTGGGGCGTCGATCCCAATGCCATCAGCGGCAGCCTTTGGACAACGATCTTAGAGGTGATCATGAAGGCGGCCGAGGCGGCGGAGCCCCGCGAGTGCTTCCATCCGGCCAACCGGAAATAATCGACAAGGAGAAGAACAATGGAGCTGAGCAACGACCTCATTGCGAAGGCAAAACAGGCAAAAACCGCCGAGGAGCTGCTGACGCTTGCAAAGGAAAGCGGCATGGAAATGACCGAAGAGAGCGCAAAAGCCTATTTCGAACAGCTCAGTTCCAAAACGGGCGAGCTTGCAGACGACGAGCTCGACAATGTTTCCGGCGGC
>CALDMA010000304.1 GCA_937915075.1 uncultured Oscillospiraceae bacterium | reverse complement strand
GTTCAAATCCCGCCACTCGCACCAAGTAATGATAATCCGAACTACATTATCCAAATTGGTAATGTGTTCGGATTTATCATTTCTATTGAAAACGTGCTTTAATGGACAAGGGCGGGTTGATGATCTCGCCCTTGTGTTTTTCTAATTATACTGTATAATCAAATTGCAAGATATACATGGTATGCTTTAAGCGGATAAGGCAATTCAGTAAACTGAAGTTGAAAGGAGTGTAGCCATTATGGATTGGAAATGGTCAATTTTTTTAATCATTATTATTGTAGTTGTTAATAAACTACTCGAAAAGAGATTTCCTCGATTTTTCAAACGAATTGAATTGCCTTGCGCAATAGTAGCAAGTGGGCTTATCATAATCTATTGTGCTTTCCTGCTATACGGCGTTTATGATGTGCTCATAAGCGAAGTTTCCAATGGAGATAAGGTGTTTTTTACAATCTTTATTGGATGTATTGTTGCCGTTTATGTGGTTATCATGGTTTTGATGTGGAAAAATCGGTGCAAAGGGCGGAAACAATGACAAATGATAATGCTCTGCTGATTGAGAATCTATATTGCTATAAGATAAAGCGGGCGGGAGCATCGGTTAAGATGTTCCCGCCTTTGTTATACCTTGTCCTCTTGTTTAGCCTGCTGCTTTGCTTTCCACGCGGCGTATTCCCGCTGCCCATCCTCGCTCTCAAAGAACGCTTGTATCTCCGGGAGCAGGACACGGGCAAGGGCCTCTACCTCATGATAGGGAATCCCTGTGCCGTAATCATTGGGCTTCTTTCTGCGCGGCATAGTATCACCCTATTATAGCTGTCCCTCGTCGAACAGGTAGCCTTGAAACACTATGCCGTTCCCGGTGATGAAGCGGCCCCGCGCGTTCTTGGGAATCTGTTCGGCGGCGCCGGTATTATCGAGAATGATTTGCGAAAGTGCGCTGTCCGCCCTGCCGCTCTGACGGAATGCCGTACAGGAAACCCACCGGCAGATATTTTACGATGACCACCGGATCAATGGGCGGGCGGCCGAACTTTCGGCTGTAAAGCTTGGATGTCTCATCGTACACAAAGGATGAGTCCAACGCTGCCTCCGGTTTCCGCAGAAAGTGCTGCTGTGGCATCAGGCCTTCTTCGATCGCTATTGCGGTACTTTGTCAACCGGGCCGGTACGGGGACGCATTTTCGATTATTTCTCTTCGGAGGGACAAGACTCCACGCCGGCGCGCAGCGCTTCCGCCTCGGCCTTGGCCTCGGCGAGCAGCCTGCGCTCGCCCTTGGTTTTGCACACGCTCTCGTCGAATTGCGCCCAAAGGTCGGGACGGCGCAGCATCGTGCGGATATAGCTCTGCTTGCGCCGCCATTTTTCTACGTTGCCGTGGTGGCCGGAGAGCAGTACGTCCGGCACCCTGCGTCCGTGCCATTCGTCGGGGCGGGAATACTGGGGATACTCCAAAAGACCGTTCCAGTGCGATTCCTCCGTGAAGCACTCCTCGTCCGGCAGGACGCCCGGCACCATGCGGCACACGGCATCCGCGAGCGCCATCGCGGGGATCTCGCCGCCGGTGACGACGAAATCGCCCATGCTGATCTCCTCGTCCACGCACACGTCGATGAAGCGCTGGTCGATGCCCTCATAGTGTCCGCAGACGAGAATGAGGTGGTCATAGGTCTCCTTCAGCTCGCGCGCGACGCTCTGCGTGAAGGTGCGCCCGCAGGGGGAGAGATAGATGGTATGGCCTCTTGAGCCGGCCTCCTCGCACACGTGCGCCCAGCAGCGGTAGAGGGGGTCGGCCTGCATCACCGCGCCGCGTCCGCCGCCGTAGGGGTAGTCGTCCACCTGCATCTGCTTATTCGTGGTGAAGCTGCGGATCTGGTGGGTCTTGATGACGATATAGCCCCGCTCCTGCGCGCGGCCGAGGATGCTCGCGTGCATCATCGCGTCCACCGCGTCGGGGAAGAGGGTGAGAATGTCAATCCGCATTGGTTTCCAGCCCCTCGATCATCTTGACGTAAATTTCACGCTTTTCCGCGTCGATGTCCACAATGAAAATATCCTGCACGGCGGGGATCAGGTAGCACTTCTCCGGTCCGCGGACCTTGTAGAGCTTGTGCGCGGGGTAGGTGAGGACCTCCTCGACGACGCCGACATAGCGGTGGATGAAGTCCTCATAGACCTGCATCCCGATGAGCTCGGCATCAAGAAATTCTCCCTTTTTGAGCTGCACCTCGCTGCGCTTGATGGAGAGGATCTTGGTTTTCAGCGTTTCCGCGGCGGTCATATCATCCCAGCCGGGGAAGTGCATGAGCACCATGTCGCCCTGTATGCGGCGGTCGGTGGGGCGGAACTGCGTGCCGTCCATATAGAGGGCCTTGAAGCCGGCGAGCTGTGTGGGCGTCACGTCCCACGGCTGCACCTTCACGTCGCCCTTCACGCCGTGCGTGTTGACGATCTGGCCGACCTCGATGAATTCGGGCGCCTCGGACCTGGCGGGCTTACCCTTGGAAAAGATACCCATGGCGGGGACCTCCTTGCGTTTGACATATTTTTTTCAGTATAACCGAAAAGCGGCGCAAGGGCAAGTGCGGATTTTATCCCGCGCTTGACGCGGCGGCGGCATTTGTGCTATAACGGTAGCAAAGAAAGCGTGAGAGGAAAGGAAGTCTTGCTATGCTCATTTCCACCAAGGGCCGTTACGCGCTGCGCGTCATGCTGGAGCTGGCGCAGGGCGAGCCGGGAGAGTGTATGCCGCTGCCGGTGATCGCGCAGCGGCAGGGCATTTCCGAAAAATATTTAGAGAGTATCATCGCCGTGCTTGCGCGTGCGGGACTGGTCGAGGGCCAGCGCGGCAAGGGCGGCGGCTACCGCCTCAGCCGGGAGCTGAAGGATTATTCGGTCGGCGAGATCGTCCGGCTGACGGAGGGCTCGCTCGCGCCCGTTTCCTGCCTGGAGGGGGAGAACACCTGCCCGCGTGCGGACAAGTGCCTTTCGCTGCCCGTGTGGGAAAAGCTCGACACGCTCATCAACGACTATCTCGACAGCGTCTCGCTTGCCGACCTGCTGGCCGAGGGCGGCGGGAACGGCTGCGGCATCTGAGCCGCGGCGAAGTCTGCCGGAGAGCAATACAGTAAATAAAAGGAGCGCCGCTCGAATGAGCGGCGCTCCTGCTCTGTTTGGCTGTGCGCTCAGCGGACGCTGCCGTCGGCCTTGAAGGTCGGCAGCGGCGCGAGGAACTTGATGTCGTCGCGGTTCTTGGCGTCGCCCTCGGCGAGGACGGCCATGCGTCCGGCGACCGTGCCGCCCGCCTTGGCGACCAGCGTCTCCATCGCGTGCAGGCTGCCGCCGGTGGAGATGACGTCGTCCACGATCAGAATTTTCTTACCCTTGATGAGGTCGGCGTCGTCGCGGCCGAGGAAGAGCTGCTGTACGCCGAGCGTGGTGATGGAGCGGTCCTCCACGGAGATGGGGTCGGGCATATAGACCTTGGGGCCCTTGCGCGCGATGAAATACTTCTCCGCGCCGCTCTGGCGTGCCATCTCGTGAATGAGGGGAATGGACTTGGCCTCGGCAGTGAGCAGATAATCGTAGTCCAGCTCCTCCGCCAGCTTGAGGAGGTCGCGGGCGCAGGCGACGGTCAGCTCGGCGTCGCCGAACATGATGAAGGCGCCGATGTAGAAGTCCTCCGTTACCTTGCAGATGGGGAGGTCGCGGACAAGGCCCGCAACGTGCATGGGATAGGTCATCATAGTGGTTCTTCCTTCCTGTTTCTTCCTGTAGTAGCCGCCTCGGCGGCCGGTTTTTGGGGACGTCCCGCTCAGTCGATCTCGGGACCCCTGTATTTTTCCTTCTTCTCGCCCGGCTCGCGGACCTCGCTCTCCACGTCGATCACGCCGCCGCCGGCAGGCTGCTCCGGCACGACAAGGGCCATGATGACATAGAGCAGGATGCTCGTGCCGTAAAAGAACGCCAGCAGCGCCCAGATCACGCGCACGATGGTGGGGTCGATGCCGAAATATTCCGCCACGCCGGCGCAGACGCCGCAGAGCTTTTTATCCGTTTTGGAACGGTAGAGCTTCTTTTTCACGAAAAAAGTCTCCTTTCTTCTTTCTTGCAGGGTAAAGTATAGCACGTCTTACTTCGGCTGTAAATCACTTTTTTCGACCCATCAGGTTGAACCAGCCGAAGGTCATCGGCCAGAGCGTGCCCGCCATGAGCACCACGGCGAAATAACGGATGCCGTCGCCGACGCTGTTCGCGCCGAAGGCCGCCGTCAGCGGCGCCTTGAGAGCAACGCGCACGGCCAGCGTCAGCGCGAGGCCGAGCACGACCTTCAAAAGCTGCGCCCACCACACGGCCTCCGTTTCAAAGCGTGTGTAGTGCCGGTCGGCGAACACCGAGACGATCGCGCCGAGCACGAGACCGAGCATCGACCACGCCGTTTTGACCGCGTGATCGAAATTGGCCGCGTCGCCGCTCACGCCCGCGCGGACGCGAAGCGCATAGAGCAGGAACAGCGCCGCCGGTACGAGCAGGATGAGCCAGATGCGCTCGAGCACCTCGCCGCGGTGGCCGATCTCCTCGAGCAGAGGATAGAACGCCAGCACCAGCAGCCAGCCGATCACGAACGACACGCCGACGTCGAGCGGCGTGTGAACGCCGAGATACAGCCGCGAAAAGGGAATGAGCAGCGCCAGCGCCAGGCACACCACGCGCACCCAGAGCTTTTTCGTGATGCTGAACATCCCGCCGTAGGCGGCGACGGCGTTCTGCGTGTGGCCCGAGGGGAACGAGAAGCCCGTCGCGCCCGCGCGGGCGGACTCGACGATCACAAACGAGGGGTCGAGCACCCAGGGCCGCGGGATGCAGAACGTGATCTTGAGCACCTGGTTGACCGCCGTGCCGGTGAAGCACAGGAGCATGAGAAAATAGCCCTTATTTTTGTCCACGCACCAGAAGATCACCAGCATAAAGAGCATGAACAGCGTCTCGCCGCCGAGCTCCGTCACGCCCTGCATGAGCGTGTCGAGCAGCGGGGTGCGCAGCGCGGCGATGGCGCGCAGGCAGTTCAGATTCCATTCCATAAAGGGAGTCATTCTTTTCTTTCCACCTTCTTCCGGAAAAATGAGGTAAGGCATGGTGCATTATAAGCCATTTCGCGCGGGATTGCAAACATTTCGGACAAAAAGCCGAAGAAAAAGTGCGAAAGCACTTGAAACTTTGCGCGCCGTGTGCTATAAATAGCTTTCAGAGAAACGCAGAGAACGGGAAAATAGCGAGCTTGCTTCGCGCAGAGAGGACCGGTCGGCGGCTGGAAGCCGGTCTGTGGAGTGTCGCTTGGTTCGCCCGGGAGCGGCCGCGAGGAAAGGCGCGGACGGCCGACCGCCGTTAAAGGGTCGCGAGTGCGCGCAGACCGTCTGCGCGAATTTGGGTGGTACCACGGAAGAGCTCTTTCGTCCCATGCGGACGAGGGGGCGCTCTTTTTTTTGCCTCCCGCCACCGTTCGGAACTTTCGACAGAGAAGGAGAAATGATATGAAACAGGAATTGGAAGCCATCCGCGCCAAAGCCCTTGAGGCCATCGTCGGCGCGGAGAAGGCGGAGGACCTTGAGGCGCTGCGCGTGCAGTACCTCGGCAAGAAGGGCGAGCTGACCGCCGTTCTCAAGCAGATGGGCAAGCTCAGCGCCGAGGAGCGCCCTGTGATCGGTCAGCTGGCCAATGAGGTGCGCGCCAAGCTCGAGGAGGGCGTGGAGACACGCGCAAAGGAGCTGGCCGCAAAAGCGCTGGAAATGAAGCTCAAGGCTGAGGCGGTGGACGTTACCATCCCCGGCAAGGCCGTGAAGATCGGCAAAAAGCACCCGATGTATCAGGTGCTCGACGAGATCAAGGACATCTTCGTCGGCATGGGCTTCGAAATTTTAGAGGACCGCGAGGTCGAGACCGCCGACTATAACTTCACCAAGCTCAACTGCCTCGAGGGCCACCCCGCCCGCGAGTGGACGGACACGTTCTACTTCACCGAGGACAGCTCCATCCTGCTGCGCACGCAGACCTCTCCCATGCAGATCCACGCGATGGAGACGCGTGAGCTGCCTATCCGCATCCTTGCTCCCGGCCGCGTGTACCGCAAGGACGAGGTGGACGCCACCCATTCCCCCATGTTCCATCAGATCGAGGGCATGGTCATCGACAAGGGCGTGACGATGGCGGACCTCAAGGGTACGCTCAACGCCGTCATGGAGGAGCTGTACGGCAAGGGCACGGTCACGCGCTTCCGCCCGCACCACTTCCCGTTCACCGAGCCGAGCTGCGAGATGGACATTCAGTGCCACAAGTGCCACGGCGCGGGCTGCCCGACCTGCAAGGGCGAGGGCTGGATCGAGGTCCTCGGCGCGGGCATGGTGCATCCCAAGGTGCTCGAGGGCTGCGGCATCGACTCCAACGTGTATTCCGGCTGGGCGTTCGGCATGGGTCTGGAGCGTCTGGCTCTTGGCCACTTCAAGATCGGCGACCTGCGCCTGATCTTCGAAAACGACGTCCGGTTCCTCGAGCAGTTCTGAGAAAGGAGAGCGAAGAAAATGAATTTAAGCAGAAATTGGCTCAATGAATTTGTTGACCTCCACGACATCACCGACAAGCAGTTCAACGACGAAATGACGCTCTCCGGCTCCAAGGTCGAGACCATCGAGCGTCTGGACGAGAGCCTCAAAAACGTGGTCGCGGGCAAGATCCTCTCCATGGAAAAGCACCCCGACAGCGACCATATGTGGGTCTGCCGGCTTGACGTTGGAAGGGAGGAGCCCGTGCAGATCGTCACCGGCGCGTGGAACATCCACGTCGGTGATCTGGTGCCCGCGGCGCTGCACAAGTCTGTGCTGCCCGGCGGCGTGAAGATCGAAAAGGGTAAGCTGCGCGGCGTGCCGTCCAACGGTATGCTCTGCTCGCTCAAGGAGCTGGGCCTGACCGCCGAGCACGACTTCCCCTACGCGGTCATCACGCCCGCGGCGCTTCTGAACGACTATCATCCCATCGATAAGGACAAGCCATCCATTCCCGCCGGCATCAAGCCCGGCGACAAGGTGTTCGGGCCGGTCATGGCGGCGAAAGTGCTCGAGTGTGCGCCGCAGGGCGACGGCACGTTCCATACCTGTCTCGACCTCGGCGGCACGACCGCCTGCCCCGACACCGTCTGTTCCAATCTGCACGAGGGCGATCTGGTGGCCTACAACACCAAGTCTGATTCCATCTGCACCCTTGCCGACCTGCACGCCGAGCAGCGCGAGTTCCCGCACTGCATCGCCGACGGTATCTTCGTTCTGCGCGAGGACGATGTGAAGCCCGGCGACGATATCGCCAAGGTCATCGGCTATGATGACAGCGTGGTCGAGTTTGAGATCACGCCCAACCGCCCCGACTGCCTTTCCGTCATCGGTCTTGCCCGCGAGGCGAGCGCGACCTTCCATCGCCCTCTCAAGCTGCACACGAGCGAGGTCAAGGGCTGCGGCGGCAGCATCGCGGAGCTGGTCGACATCGAGATTGAGGACGGCGAGCTTTGCCCGCGCTACACCGCGCGCATGGTGAAGAACGTCAAGATCGCGCCGTCCCCGAAGTGGATGCGCGAGCGTCTGCGCAACTCCGGCGTGCGCCCGATCAACAACATCGTTGATATCACGAACTACGTCATGCTCGAGTACGGCCAGCCGATGCACGCCTTCGACTTCTCCTGCGTGGACGGCGGGAAGATCGTCGTCCGCACCGCGCGTGAGGGCGAGGTCATTCAGACCCTCGACGGCAACAACCGCAAGCTCACGCCCAGCATGCTCTGCATCTGCGACGAGCACAAGCCCGTGTGCGTCGCGGGCGTGATGGGCGGCGCGAACAGCGAGATCGTCGGCGATACGGCGATGGTCCTCTTTGAGAGTGCGAACTTCAACGGCGTGTCCGTCCGCCGCACGGCGGCGGCGCTCGGGATGCGTACCGACGCCTCCGCACGCTACGAAAAGGGTCTCGACCCGATGAACACGATGAAGGCTGTTCAGCGCGCCTGCGAGCTGGTCGAGCTGCTCGGCTGCGGCGAGGTCGTGGACGGCGTGATGGACGTCATCGCCAAGGACAAGTCTCCCACGGTCGTGAAGCTCGAGCCGGAGAAGATCAACGCGCTGCTCGGCACCGACCTGCCCGAGAGCCTGATGCGCGAGATCCTCCTCTCCCTCGGCTTTGAGCTCAGCGGCGACGACATTCTTGTGCCGAGCTGGCGCGGCGATGTGGAGCACTACAGCGACATTGCCGAGGAGGTCGCCCGCTTCTACGGCTACAATAAGATCCCCTGCACGCTCATGCGCGGCGAGACCACGCGCGGCGGATTCAGCGAGCAGCAGCTCTTTGACCGCGCGCTCGGCGAGACCTGCCGCACGCTCGGCTACGACGAGATCATCACCTACTCGTTCATCAGCCCGTCGTACTACGATAAGATCCGTATGCCGAAGGACTCCCCGCTGCGTAAGAGCCTGAAGATCCTCAACCCGCTGGGCGAGGACACCTCCATCATGCGCACGACCATCCTCCCCTCCATGCTGGAGATCATCACCCGCAACTACAACTACCGCAACAAGGCCGTGCGCCTCTACGAGCTGGGCAAGATCTACCTGCCCCGCGAGGACGGTCTGGCCGACGAGCCGAAGATCCTCTCCCTCGGCGCTTACGGCGATGGGATGGATTTCTTCACGCTCAAGGGCGGCATCGAAGCCATTCTCCGTGCCTGCCGCATCAAGGACGTCCGCTTCGAGGCCTGCACGGACAATGCCTCCTATCATCCCGGCCGCTGCGCGAAGGTCTATGCCGGTGATGTCGAGCTGGGCGTGTTCGGCCAGATCCATCCGCTCGTCGCGGCCACCTACGGCGTGGACGCGGAGATCTATGCCGCCGAGCTGCGCTTTGACGCGCTCTACTCCGTGCGCGGCGGCATCCCCGTCTACCGGCCGCTGCCGAAGTTCCCCGCCGTCACGCGCGACATCGCCGTGGTGTGCGCGGAGAGCGTCACCGTCGGCGCGCTGGAGGACTGCATCCGCCGCGGCGCGAAGGGCCTTTTGAAGAAGGTCGAGCTGTTCGATATTTACCGCGGCGTGGGCGTCGCGCCGGGCAGCAAGTCCGTCGCATTCAGCCTGACGCTGCGCGCGGACGACCGCAGCCTCACCGGCGAGGAGGCCGATGAGGATGTGAAGAGCGTCCTTGCGCTGCTCGAAGCCGAGTTAGGCGCGAAGCTGCGCTGACAAAAGAGCGTTTTTATCAGGGGCCGCATGGCACAAGGGCTGCCATGCGGTCCTTTTCCATTGCCAAAATTTCTTCCGCTTTTCGCGAAAAAGGCATGGACAAGCGCGAAAAATCGTAGTATACTCCATGCAACAGGTATCACAGGTGTTTAAGCCTAACATTAGAAAAAGTTATGATAAAGCAAGAACAGGAGGATCATGGCGATGGCATACAAGGAAAGCTACGCGGGCAGGATCAACCGCAAGCTCAACAAAAAGCTCCATGTGGTGGAGGTGGCGGCGGGTCGCGAAAAAGCCGACCTCGTGCTCAAGAACGCAACCTATGTGAACGTGTTCTGTAACCAGCTCAGCCGCGGCGATATCGCCGTGGCCTCCGGCCTGATCGCCGGCATGGGCGAGCATTATGAGGGCGAGGTTGAGGTCGACATGAGCGGCAAGCTCGTGCTGCCCGGCTTTGTGGACGCGCACATCCACCTGGAAAGCTCGCTCGTCAGTCCAAAGGAGTTTGCCAAGGCCGTTCTTCCGCATGGCACCACGACCGTTATCACCGACCCGCACGAGATCGCCAACGTCATGGGCACCGACGGCATCGAGTATATGCTGCAGGCGACCGAGGATCTGCCGCTCGACGTGCGTTTCATGCTGCCGAGCTGCGTGCCCGCCACCCCGCTCGACGAGAGCGGCGCGAACCTTGACTACCGCGCCATCGACAGCTTCTACGAGCACAACCGCGTTGAGGGCCTTGCCGAGATGATGAACTATGTCGGCGTCGCCAACGCCGACGAGCAGGTGCTCGAGAAGATCGTCGCGGCACAGGCGCACCACAAGAAGATCGACGGCCACGCCCCCGGCCTTTCCGGCAACGACCTCAACGCCTACGTTGCTGCCGGCGTCTACTCCGATCACGAGTGCTCCGACATGGGCGACGCGCTCGCCAAGCTCGAGCGAGGCCAGTACATCATGATCCGCGAGGGCACCGCCGCGCGCAACCTTGACGCGCTGTTGCCGCTGCTCACCCCGCAGTATTACACCTACTGTATGTTCTGCACGGACGACAAGCATCCCAACGATCTGCTCGAAAAGGGACACATCGACTACATTATCAAGAAAGCTATCGCCGCGGGCGTGGACCCCATCATCGCCGTCAAGTGCGCGAGCCACCACGCCGCCCGCTACTTCCTGCTGAACAACCGCGGCGCCATCGCACCCGGCTTTCTCGCCGACTTCGTTATCATCGACAACTTCCGCGACTTCAATATCCTCGAGGTCTACAAGAAGGGCAAGCTCATGTTCGACGGCAGGGAGGTCGCGCCCTTCGAGGCTCCCGAGATCGACCCGCATCTCATCAAGCGCTCCCATGAGACCTTCCACGTCGCGCACCTCACTGCCGACGATTTTACCGAGACCCGCCCGCGTGCCGTACTCGGCATGGTCCCGGGCGAGATCGTGACGACCGACGCCGGCTACGCCGACAAGATCGACATGGAAAATGACATCCTCAAGATCGCGGTCATCGAGCGCCATAAGAACACGCACCACATCGGCATCGGCTACATCAAGGGCTACGGCCTCAAGTCCGGCGCGGTGGCGACCTCCATCTCGCACGACAGCCACAACATCATCGTTGTCGGTACGAACGAAGAGGATATCGCGGCGGCGGCCAACCGCGTCGTGGAGCTCGGCGGCGGCATCGTCGTGCTTGACAAGGGCGAAGTCCTCGGCGAGGTACAGCTCCAGATCGCGGGCATTATGAGCGAGGAGCCGCTCGTGGACGTCAACCGCGAGCTGGAAAACGCCAAGGAAAAGGCGTTCGCTCTCGGCGTGAGCCGCGGCGTCGATCCGTTCATGACGCTCTCGTTCATGGCTCTGCCGGTCATTCCGACGTTGCGCCTGACCACCCGCGGCGTGTTCGACACCGTGACGCAGAAGTACGTCTGAAGAAGACCGCACCGGGCGGCGCAGCCGTCCGGCGGAAACAAACCGAAAAAAACGGGAGACACATGGTTTGTACCACGTGTTTCCCGTTTGCTATGCAAAAGCAAACGAAGAAATGCGCCATTTTCTCGTCTCCGCAGCATTCAAAAAGCGGACTGCAATTTTCTGCTTGCTCCCCGCGCGGGGCTGTGATAAAATAGCATTGCTATGCGGGCATGATGAAATTGGCAGACATGCGAGATTTAGGTGATGTCACCTCAGTGTAGGTTTTTTATCGCCAGCGCAAGCTCTTAAAACTTAATATGCGGGTATGGTGGAATTGGTTGACACGCAGGATTTAGGTGATGTCACCTCAGTGTAGGATTTTCGCTCCATCATTCGCCGTGCTCATTCTTTGGTAAAAGCAGGTTCATCCTGTTTTTATAGATGCGGGTCGAACATTATGCTCCGCCTCGGTTCCTCGCCGTGTAAAAACAGAGGAGAATAAAATAGCGACAGGTGACCCTGACGCTCATATCTGCGGGCGTGGTGGAATTGGCAGACTCGACGGATTTAGGTTCCGTTACCTTAGTGGTGTGCGGGTTCGAGTCCCGCCGCCCGCACCAATAGCAAATCACCAGACTATTCCATTGATTGTCTGGTGATTTGTTTTCCCAAGTGTTAATTTGCGGGGTGAGACTTTGATTTACGATAGTCAAAAATGGAAACGAGAATTGATTCGGCAGAAACATTTCTTAAATTTATATTCCCAGTTAAGATGGACAGCGCGAAGATTTAATAAGTATGCCCACAAAATCGATTTATCTTTCCTCCCCAAATATTTTGGGTTATTTTGCCTAAAAGTACATCACATTGGACGTGC
>CALDMA010000303.1 GCA_937915075.1 uncultured Oscillospiraceae bacterium | reverse complement strand
GGCGCGGGCGGTCTTGTCGCTGTCGCCGGTCATCATCACGAGCTTGGATACGCCGAGGGCGCGCAGTCCCTCGATGACCTCGCGCGCCTCCGCGCGCAGCGGGTCCTCCACGCAGATGACCGCGGCGAGCACGCCGGAGATGGCAAGATACAGGTGCGAATACTGCTCGGGCAGCGCGTCGAATTTGGCTTCGTCGCCGGCGGGGATCACGCACTTCTCGTCCTCAAAGACGAAATGGTGGCTGCCGATGACGACCTTTTCACCGTCCACGCTGCTGGAAATGCCGTGCGCGACGAGGTATTCCACACGGGAGTGGCGCTCCTCGTGCCGCAGACCGCGGCGCGAGGCCTCCGCCGTGACGGCCTTGGCCATGGAGTGCGGATAATGCTCCTCCAGGCAGGCGGCAAGCCGCAGCATCTCATTCTCCTCGCGGCCGCCGAAGGTCACGACCTGCGCCACCTTGGGCTGCGCGTGGGTGAGCGTGCCGGTCTTGTCAAAGACGACGGTATCCGCCTCGCTGACCGCCTCGAGGAAGCGGCCGCCCTTGACGGAGAGGTGATAGGCGCTCGCCTCACGCATGGCGGAGAGCACCGCAATGGGCATGGAGAGCTTGAGCGCACAGGAAAAATCGACCATCAGCACGGCGAGCGCCCGCTGCGGATTGCGTGTCAGAAGCCAGATGAGCGCGGTCGCGCCCAAACTGTATGGCACAAGGGAGTCCGCGAGGTGCGAGGCCTTGTCCTCCGTATCGGACTTGAGCTTCTCGCTCTCCTCGATCATGTGGACAATGCGGTCGTAGCGGCCGCTGCCCGCGCCCTTTTCCACGCAGATGCAGCATTCGCCCTCCTCGACCACGGTGCCGGCATAGACATAGCCGCCTGCCGTTTTGCGGACGCTGAGCGGCTCGCCGGTGATGCTGGCCTGATTGACCATCGCCTCGCCCGAAACGACCTTTCCGTCGAGCGGGATCATGCCGCCGGTGCGCACTGTGATGCGGTCGCCGGGCTGGACATCGCCGACGGGGACGAGCACGCTGCCCGCGTCGGTCTCCAGCCAGACCTTGTCGATGTTGAGCGACATGGTGCCGGCGAGGTCGGCAACGGACTTCTTGTGCGTCCACTCGTCGAGGATATCGCCCACACCGAGCAGGAACATCACCGAGCCCGCGGTCTCAAAGTCGCCGCGGAGCATGGAGACGGTGATGGCCGTCGCGTCGAGCACCGGCACGCGGAGCTGACGCCTGAGCAGGCAGGAAAGCCCCGCCCGGATGTACTTCGCCGAGCGCACGACGGTCAGAGCCGTGCGCAGCGGAAGCGGCAGAAAAAGCTTGTTGAACATCCGCCGGCCGACCGCGAAGACCAGCTCGTCCTGATACTCACGGTTCAGCTCCCGGCTGCTGTGCTCGGGAGCCAGCGCCGCAGAGGTCTCGTAGGAAAACGCCGCGAGCGCGGAGACGACCTCCTCGCGCGCGCCGTGAAAGTGAATGACGGCGTCGCAGGTGCGGTCATAGACCGCGACCTCCGTCACGCCGTTCACCCGCCGCAGGTAGGCCTCTAAAATATCCGCCTGACGGAGCGTCATGCGCCCCTGCTCGGCGTGGATACGAAGCCGCCCCGCGGATTCATGCAGGATCTTGCACTTCATGGCTTACTGCTCGGCCTTCTCCGATGCGTCCTCGATGACGGCGGCTTCCTCCGTGCGCTTTTCGTTGATAGCCTTGGCGTCCGCCAGAATGTCCTCCGCGTTCTCACGAACGGTGTCCGCCGTCGCCATCACGCAGTCCTTGGCGCGCAGCACCGCCGCCGTGGTGTGGGTATAGACCTTCTTGGCGTCCTTGCTGGAGAGGATCTTGATGCCGGCCGTGCCGAACAGCACGCCGCCGACAAACGTGGCCCACTTCGTCATATTCATTGTCGTTACCTCCAAATGTCTGTGTATATCCTTGTCAAGGCCTCACTTTCTCAGGAAGCCGAACAAGCCCTTCTTTTCCTCGGCGGGGCACGCGCTCACCGCGGTGACCTCATAGCCGGTCTCCGCGATCGCCTGACGCAGCGCCGCCTCATCCAGCCCGCTTTCCGAGAGGATGACCGCCTGCCCCTTGCTGTGGGAAGCGGTGACCTTCCTGACCGCAAACCGGGCACGAATGACGTCGCAGATGTGTGCTTCGCACATTCCGCACATCATGCCGCTGATCCTTACCGTTGTTTCGATCATGGTAATATACACTCCTTTTTTCGATTTGTCCAGTATCTTTTGTGAATTTTTCGTGCCTTATTGCATCTGCGCCGCCAGACGGGGGAGCTCCTCCGGCACCTGCGAGAGCACGGCGCATACCGCCTTGGCGCAGACCTCGCCGTCGAGCGCGAGGAGCGCTTTCATCTTCTCGTACAGCGGCTCGTAGCACGAGCGGTACAGCGCGGCGGCGCTCCGCCCCGCCTCGCTCAGCCGGACGGCGCCGTAGCGCTCCTTTTCCGCCAGCCCCGCCGCGCAGAGGCTTTGGAGCATTGCGTGCGTGCTGGGCTTGGAAACACGCATCCGCGCAGCCAGATCCACCGACCGCACACCGCGCTCGCCGCCGCCCAGCTCATACAGCGTCAGCAGATATTTGATCGCGGACGCCGTCAGGGGTCGTTTGCAGTTAGTCATCCTTAACCTCCCGGGTGGAATAAAGGCGGCATCACACCGTTTCATGCGATGCCGCCTTTTCTGCTTTACTGCTTACCGTGGCACTCGCCGTGCATGGCGCAGTGTGCGCAGTTGCAGCCGCAGGAGGACCTTCCCCGTTTCTTCTGCCGGATCAAATGAAGAGAGATAGAGGTGACAATGGCAAGCAAAATGACAGAGATAACGATCGTTGACAGATTTGCGGTAATCCAGTTCAACATGAAAGCTCACTCCTTTGGAAGAAAATAATCAAATGGGGGATCAGACCTTGGTGCTGAGCTTCGTGGCCTCCTTGTAGGGCTTGAAGAGCATATACACGATGAGCGCAAGCGCCGCGATGGCAGCGATCAGGCCGAGAACGTTCAGGCCGCCGGTGAAGGCGTTGCCGAACTGGTTGATCATCAGGGCGACGAGATAGGCGAAGCCGCACTGATAGCCGATGGCGAACCAGGTCCACTTAGCGTTGTTCATCTCGCGCTTAATGGCGCCGATGGCCGCGAAGCACGGAGCGCACAGCAGGTTGAAGACGAGGAAGGAATAGCCGCTGATCTGCGTGAACGCCGCGCCGATCTCGGTCCAGCCGTCGGGATACAGGATGCCCATGGTGCCGACGATGTTCTCCTTGGCCACCAGGCCGGTGATGGAGGCGACAGCCGCCTGCCAGGTGCCCCAGCCGAGAGGCGCAAAGATCCACGCGATGGCGTTGCCGATCTTCGCGAGGATGGAGGCGTCGATCTGCTCCTCAGAGAGCATCTGGAACGCGCCGTCGACCCAGCCGAAGTAGGTGGTGAACCACACAACGATGGTGGAAAGCAGGATGATGGTGCCGGCCTTCTTGATGAAGGACCAGCCGCGCTCCCACATGGAGCGGAGGACATTGCCGACGGTCGGCCAGTGGTAAGCGGGAAGCTCCATCACGAAGGGAGCGGGATCACCCGCGAACATCTTGGTCTTCTTGAGCATGATGCCGGAGATGATGATGGCGGCCATGCCGACGAAGTAGGCGGAGGTGG
>CALDMA010000302.1 GCA_937915075.1 uncultured Oscillospiraceae bacterium | reverse complement strand
CCGTGCGCTCGCGCGTGAAGTCGCCGTAGACGGTCACGCCGGGGATGCCCCGCACGCCCTCATAGAAGCGGCGCATGAGCGCCGTCTCGTGCGCGCGGATGGTCTCCATGCCGGTCGCCGCGATGAAGTCCAGCGCCGCGTCCAGCCCGGCGATGCCGTGGCCGTTGAGCGTCCCCGCCTCGAGCCGCACGGGCAGCTGCTCGGGCTGGCGCTCGGAGAAGGTCTGCACGCCCGTCCCGCCGACCTTCCACGGCAGGATGTCCGGGTCGCCGCGCAGGCACAGCCCGCCCGTTCCCTGCGGCCCCATAAGCGATTTGTGGCCCGTGAAGCAGAGCACGTCAATGTGCATCCGCTCCATGTCGATGGGCAGCACGCCCGCGCTCTGCGAGGCGTCCACCACAAGCAGCACGCCGTGCGTGTGCGCGAGCTCGCCCACGCGGGCAAGATCCACCGCGTCGCCCGTCAGATTCGAGGCATGGGTGCAGACGATGGCGCGGGTCTCGGGACGGAGCAGGCGCTCAAGGTCCGCGTAGTCAATGCGCCCCTGCCGGTCCGCGGGAACGAAATCCAGCGTCACGCCGCGCTCGTCGCGCAGGCGGTAGAGCGGGCGGAGCGCGGAATTGTGCTCCAGATCGGTGGAGAGCACATGATCGCCCGGGCGGATAAGGCCGTGGACGGCGATGTTCAGCGCCTCGGTCGAGTTGGCGGTGAACGCCACATGGTCGGGCCGCGGGCAGCCGAAGAGCGCCGCGAGCTTACAGCGCGTGTCGTAGATCGTGCGCGAGGCGGTCAGCGCGCCCTCGTGCGTGCCGCGGGCACTGTTGCCGAAGCTCCCCATCGCGCGCACCACCGCGTCGATGACCTGCGGCGGCTTGCGAAGCGTGGTCGCGGCGTTGTCGAGATAGATCATGCGCGCACCTCCTGTCCATTGTTTCCCGACCATCATAGCACACCGCGCGCGGTTTGAAAACGGCTTTTTCCGACCGTCCGACTTTTTTCATCGCTTTTTCCGATGGAAAACGCCGAATTTTCCGTGAAAGCATTTGACAAACCGCGCCGCGCTCTCTACAATGGACTTAGAAAGTCACAGAAGGGAGCCGTGCGATGGAACGTCTGAATCTCCGTCAGCTTGAGATCTTTTCCGCCGTCGTGGACGCCGGCAGCTTCACCGCCGCCGCGGAAAAGCTCTACCTTGCCCAGTCCACAGTGAGCGACAACGTCCGCGCGCTGGAGGAGCTGCTGCATCTCAAGCTCTTCCACCGCGAGTCCAAGCGGCGGCTGACGCTCACGCTCGAGGGCAAGCGCGTCTACCGCTACGCGCAGGACATCCTCGGCCGATGCAGCGCTCTGCTGCTCGACGTCGTGGTCGACAGCGCGCTCGAGCTGGCGCTCGGCGCCTCCACCGTGCCGGCGCAGAGCCTTCTGCCGGGCTATATGGCGCGCTTCGCCCGGGAGAATCCCGCCTGCCGCTGCACGCTCCTCTGCGGCGACAGCGCCGCGGTGCAGCAGATGCTGCTCAACGGCGACATCCACCTCGGCTTCGTCGGCAGCGCCGACGACCGGCAGGACCTCATCTACGAGCCGATCGCCGAGGACCGTCTGGTGCTCATCACGCCGAACACGCCGCGCTTCGCGGCGCTGAAAGCGCAGGGCACGCTCGGGCGCGAGCTGTTCCGCGAGCCGTTTCTCTTCCGCGAGCGCGGGAGCGGCACGCAGAAGGTCATCGACAACTATCTCAGCGAGATCCGCCTCGACCCGCAGGTCATCCACACCGTGGCCTACGTCTCCGACCCCACCGTGCTGCAGCGGCTGGTCGCCGAGGGCACGGGTGTGTCCATCCTCTCCGCGCTCGCGGTGCAGGAGGCCGTCGCGGCGGGACGGCTCTTACAATTCGAGCTGGACGAAACGCCCGTGCGGCGCAGCATCTACATGGCCCGACGCCGGAAAAGCGCCCTGAGCGACCCGGCCCGTACCTTTGCCGAGCTGGTGCGCAAGCAGGCCAAGGCGTCCGTGTGACTTTACCATTTCACCACAGAAGGGAGGCAGACGGCAATGGATCAGAACCGCGAGCTTCGGCTCACGCAAATGACCTCCGCCGCCGGTTGAGCGGCAAAGCTGGGGCCGGGCGCCCTGTCGAAAATTTTAGAGGGTCTGCCCAATGTGTTTGACCCGCGGCTGCTGGTGGGCTACGACAGCAGCGACGACGCCTGTGTTTACAGCGTGTCGGACGACGTAGCCGTGATCGAAACGGTGGACTTCTTTACGCCCATCGTGGACGATCCCTATCTCTTCGGTCAGATCGCCGCGGCGAACGCGCTCTCGGACGTGTATGCCATGGGCGGCATGCCGAAGCTGGCGATGAATCTGCTCTGCGTGCCGAGCTGCCTTCCGCTCGATACGGTCCGCGCCATACTGGAGGGCGGGCACGACAAGGCCGTGGAGGCCGGCTGCGTCATCGCCGGCGGGCACACCATTCAGGACGACGAGCCGAAGTACGGCCTGTGCGTCACCGGCTTCGTCCACCCGCAGCACATCCTCAAGAACATCGGCGCGCAGCCGGGCGACGTGCTCGTGCTGACCAAGGCGCTCGGCGTCGGCGTCATCACCACCGCGCTCAAGGCCGGTCTTGCGGGCGGGGAAGCCCGCAGCGCGGCATACGCGAGTATGGCGGCGCTTAACGCGAGGGCCGCGCAGGCCGTGCGCGAGGTCAGCAATGTCCACGCCTGCACCGACGTGACCGGCTTCGGTCTGCTCGGACACAGCTACGAGATGGCAAGCGGCTCGGGCGTCACCGTCCGTCTGCACGGCGCGGCGCTGCCGCTGCTGCCGCAGGCGGAGGAGCTGGCGGACATGGGCATCGTGCCGGGCGGCGCGTACCGCAACCGCGACTATGTGAAGCCGCACCTGCGCGTGCTCGATGGCGCACAGCGCGCAAGGCTCGACCTGGCCGCCGACCCGCAGACCTCGGGCGGACTGCTCGTGTCGCTTCCCCGCGCGGACGCGGAGGAGCTGCTGGATAAGCTCTATGCCTTCGCGCCGTGGAGCGCCATTGTCGGCGAGGTGCTGCCGCAGGGCGAACACGCGCTGGAATTTGACTGAACGGAAAAGGAGACGAAAGCCGCGGCTTTCGTCTCCTTTTTCTCATAAATCCTGTTTTTTCTGTTTCTTTGCCTCGCGCTCCTCGAGGAACTCCTTCGGCTCCGCCTCGGCGAGCGCCCTGGCGCGGCGCTCGAGCACCTCTTTGGGCTTGGCGGTGATCTCGCCCGCGGCGGTCAGCGCCTCCTTGGTCAGCAGCGGGCCGACCAGCTCGTAGATGAGCACGGAGAAGAGCACGATGCTGCGGACCAGCAGTCCGTCCGCCGCGCCCAGCGCCTGCGCGCTCACGCACATGCCCAGCGCCACGCCCGCCTGCGGCAGCAGCGTGATGCCGAGGTACCTGACCGTCTTTTCGTCGCAGCCGACCGCCTTGGCCGACCAGCGCGCACCGAAATACTTGCCCGTGCTGCGGAAGACGATGTAAATAACGCCGACGAGCACCATCGTCAGCTCGCCGAACACCTCCAGCCGCAGCTCCGCGCCGCTGATGACGAAGAACACTGCCAGCAGTGGGGCCGACCAGTCGTCCGCACGGTCCATCAGATCCTCGGAGAGCGGGCAGATGTTGCAGAACACCGTGCCGAGCATCATGCACACGAGCAGCGGCGAGAAGCCGATGACGACCTCGCCGACGCGCCACTCCAGCGCCGCGAGCGCGACCGTGAGAAACACGAACGCGATGGTCATGGACATTCGGTTGCGGTTGGAATGGAACATGGCCTCGAGCCGCGTGAGGGCCGCGCCCGCGAGCATTCCGAGCAGCAGCGAGAGCACGATCTCGATGAGCGGGTTGACGAGCACGGAAACGATGCTCAGCGCGCCGCTGATCATCGCCTTGGCGATGCCGAAGCTGACCGCAAACACCACCAGGCCCACCGCGTCGTCCAGCGCGACGATGGGCAGCAGCAGGCTTGTGAGCGGGCCCTTGGCCTTATACTGGCGCACGACCATCAGCGTGGCGGCGGGGGCCGTCGCCGTGGCGATCGCGCCGAGCGTGATGGCGGCCGGCGCGGTGAGGATGTCGGGGCGCAGGAAGTGGAAGCCGAGCAGGGCGAGGTCCACCAGCGCGGCGGCGGCGAGCGCCTGCACGATGCCGATGATGAACGCCTGACGGCCCGTTTTGCGCAGGTCCTCCAGCCGGAACTCGTTGCCGATGGCAAAGGCGATGAAGCCCATCGCCACGTCGGAAATGGTGCCGAGCGCGGCGACGTCTTCATAGGTGGCGAAGCCGACGCCCGTGATGCCGAGCCGACCGAGGCAGAACGGTCCGATCAGCACGCCCGCGACCAGAAAGGCGGTCACGTCGGGCAGACGCCAACGGGAGAAGATGCGGGTCATCAGCAGTCCCGCGAGCAGGGCAAAGGCAACATTGAGCAAAGCGTACATGGGCGCGCGTCCTTTCTTTTATGCGGAATGCACCACATTCGCGGCGCACCGATAGCCTATTATAGTCTCTTTTTCCGAAAAGGCAACCTGTTTTTGCCGATCGCGCCCCGACATTCTCTCATGCTTATCCTGTAAAAACCGCATAAAGAAGCGCGGCTCCCGGGAGCCGCGCTTCTTTTATTCTTCGATAAGCCGCGCTTGCCGCAGCCTGCGGAGCCGCTTCGCGGAGCGGTACGCCTGCCGGAGAGCAAAGCTCCCGATGACAAGCCACAGCGATCCCATGATCCCTTCTGCGATGATGCGCTCCACCCAAAATTGCAGAAAGTCGCTCTCGCTTTTTTCCATCCAGTCCACATGGAAGGCAAGTGCAAGCCGATACCAGTCCACCGCATAGTACAGGCAAAGCCCCGCAAGAAGCAGCCGGGCCGCTGCAAGGGCACAGCGCGTTCGGAAATAGCGTTTCTCGCTCGTGATCTGCGAGTCGAGATCGGAGAAAAGCTCGAACGGCGTGCCGTCGTTCCGTCTGCGCAGAATGAGGAAGCTCCCGATGTCCATGACCAGCTCAACGCCCAGCTCGGCGAGGCCGCGCACATAGTCGTCCCTCTGACCGTCGCGGGACTCGTAGAGGTACTGCACGCGGTAGCGGTACTCATTCGGCTCGCCGCGGCGATAGCAGAAGGAGAGCCAGCCGGTGCCCTCGAGCTGCCAGCCCTCGGCGGAGAGGCAGTTGAACTGCCGCTCCATTTTTTCCGGATCGAGCGTATAGACCGGTCCGCACCACGTCTTTTTCACATCGTCCATCGTTGTCTCCTTTCCCGGCGGGTCTATTCGTGAACGAGCTGTTCGTCTTTGAGCCCGCGCCATTTCCGGTGCGTGCGAGCAGCCGCGAGCGCACCCCACACGGTAAGTCCGAGCCACAAAAGACCGGCGATGGCGTACACCGCGATCTTCGCCGTCCACACCACCACAATGCTCGGCGCGCCCGCGGCGATCAGGTCGGCAAAGATCTTGTCAAAGCCCCTCGCCATATCGAAATCAAGCCATGCCCGGAAAAACATCAGCGCGGCATTGAGCGCACACCACACCGCCGCAGCCAGCTGCGCATTGCGCACGCACTTCGCCTCCAGCGCCTGCGATGCGAGGTCGGAAAACATCTCCACCGGTCTGCCGTCGTCCTCCCAGCGGAAGAACGCGCGGTGACTGAAGCTTCCCAGACAGGTCACGCCCAGCTCCTCCACACCCGCGAGATAGGCCCGTCCCCGCTCCGTATCCGGGTCGTCCTTCATCATCTGCATGTAATAGCGGTAGCGCGTGCCGTCGCTGCGCTCAAAGCGGAAAAAGATACAGCCGACGTGCGCGAGCTCCCAACCGCGCCGGCAGTGCCGCGCGAGCCAGCGCTGAAACCGCGCATTGTCGTACAGCAGGTACCAGATCCATATAACGCAGAGCTTCCGTTTTCGCATCCTTCTCTCCTTTCCGTCACGCCCAGTTCCTTGTCAGCGCCTCGCCGTTGGCGGTCAGCTCCTGTAATCGGGCAAGCTCCGCGCGCACGGCGGCGCGCCCCTCGGGGGTGATGCGGTATTCCTTTTTGCGCCCCTCGTCCTCGCCCACCGCCTCAATCCAGCCGCGCTCGGTGAGCGTGGTGAGCGCGCCGTAGAGCGTTCCAGCGGCAAGGCGCACACGTCCGCCGCTCAGGCGCTCGACGTTCTGCATGATGCCGTAGCCGTGCAGCGGCGCGTCGAGCGAGAGCAGGATATAAAAGACCGCTTCGGTCAGCGCGGCGGTGCTCATACGCTTTCCCCTCCCCGTTTTATCGGTTGCCGATATATCGGCTACCGATATAGTAGCATGGAGCGATCCGGTTGTCAAGCAGGAAAAAAGCGGCGGTCCGTGAGGACCGCCGCTTGGCTCGTCGAAACGCGGCTTTGCCGCGTTTCGACCGTTTCCTTGGCTTTTCTTATCCGAGCTGTTTGGTTTTTTCCACGGCGGCGTCCACCGCCTCGATGCACGCGCTGCGCAAGCCGTTTCGCTCCAGCGCAGCGACGCCCGCGATGGTGCTGCCGCCGGGACTGCACACCTCGTCCTTGAGCTGCCCCGGGTGTCTGCCGGTGCGGAGCACCATTTCGGCGCTGCCGAGCAGCATCTGTGCGGCATAGCGCTGCGCCTTGGCGCGGGGCAGACCGTTCTTCACGCCGCCGTCCGCCAGCGCCTCGATAAACAGATAGGCGTAGGCGGGGCCGCAGCCGGAGACGGCGCTCGCCGCGTCGATCAGGTGCTCGCTCAGCTCGTCGAGCAAGCCGGCGGGCGCCATCAGCTCGCGGAAGGCGCACAGCTCATCCTCGCTCACGCGGTCGTTCGCCGCGTAAAGGATCAGCCCCTGCCCCACGGCGCAGGGCGTATTCGGCATGATGCGGATGATCTTCTTGTCCGCGCCGAGCAGCAGCGCGAGCTTCTCGAGACTCACGCCCGCGAGCATGGAGACGAAGACGCCTTCGGAAGCCAGAATGTCCGCCTTGAGGCCCTCGACCACGCCGACGACCATCTGCGGCTTGACGCCGAGAAAGACGAAGCGGCTGTCCGAAAGGATATGCTGCGGCGTTTCCGCCGTGCAGCCGAGCCGCTGCGCGGCGGCTTCGGAGCGCTCCCGCGTGGAGCAGGCCACGGCTATTTTTTTGCCGCCGGTCTTTTTCGCCGCGGCGAGCGCGAGCGCGCCGCCCATATTGCCGGCGCCGATGAAGCCGGCCTCATACTTTGCCATCAAGCGTCCCTCCTTACCGGATCTGTCCGTCGCCGCGGACGACGTATTTGTAGGTACACAGCTCGTCGAGCCCCATGGGGCCGCGGGCGTGGAGCTTCTGCGTGGAAATGCCCATCTCGCAGCCGAGGCCGAATTCGCCGCCGTCGGTGAAGCGGGTGGAGACGTTGACGTAGACCGCCGCGCTGTCCACCTGCTCGGTGAATTTCTTCGCCGCGGCGGCGTCCTCGGTCACGATGCCGTCGCTGTGGTGCGTGGAGTGCGCGGCGATGTGGGCGATGGCGGCGTCCACGCTGTCCACCACGCCGACGGCGAGGATGTAGTCGAGAAATTCGGTGTCGAAGTCGCGCTCCCCGGCGGGGACGCCGTCGATGATCCGCGCAGCGGCGGGGTCGAGCCGCAGCTCGACGGGGACCAGTCCCGCGGCGGCGCGGTCGTCCACGATGGCTTTTTTGAGCAGGGGCAGGAACCGCGCCGCGATGTCGCGATGGACAAGGCAGACCTCCTCCGCGTTGCAGACGGAGGGACGGCTGGCCTTGGCGTTGACGATGATATTGACTGCCTTCGTAAGGTCGGCGGCCTTGTCCACATAGACGTGGCAGATGCCCGTGCCGGTCTCGATGCAGGGGACGGTGGCGTTCTCCACGCAGGCGCGGATCAGGCCCGCGCCGCCGCGCGGGATGAGGAGATCGACGAGGCCCTTGGCCGTCATCAGCTCCTGCGCGGAGGCGTGGCTCGTGTCCTCCACGATGTTCACGATATCGGGATCGCCGCCCGCCTGCGCGATGCCCGCCTTGAGCGCCGCGACGATGGCGCGGGCGCTGCGGTATGCCTCCTTTCCGCTGCGGAGCATACAGACGTTGCCGCTCTTGACGGCAAGCGCCGCGGCGTCGGAGGTGACGTTGGGGCGGCTCTCATAAATGATGGCGACGAGGCCGAGCGGCACCTGCACCTTGTCGATGACGATGCCGTTGGGGCGCACGACCTCGCTCAGGACGCGGCCCGTATGGTCGGGGAGCCTGACGGTGTCGCGGATGCCGTTTGCCATGCCGGCGATACGGCTTTCATCGAGCCTGAGCCGGTCGAGCATGACGTCGGTAATGCGGCCGCGCGCGGCGGCCATGTCCTCCGCGTTCGCGGCGAGAATGTCCTCGCAATGCGCCTCCAGGCTGTCTGCCATGGCAAGGAGCAGCGCGTTCTTTTTCTCAGCGCCGGCAGCGGCGATGCTGCCCATCGCCGCGCGGGTCTTTTGAAGAAGCTCCAGCGTTGTCATATTCTTCACCTCTTGACCAGGAAGCGGGTGCCGATGGGCTTGCCCGCGACGATATCATACAAAAGCTCCGGCTTCTCGCCGTTGGCGATGACCATTTCGCAGCCCGCGCCGACAGCGATCTGCGCCGCCGAGAGCTTGGTCGCCATGCCGCCCGTGCCAAGGCTCGAGCCGCTGCCGCCGCCGAGGGCGATGATGCGCTCGTCGATGGTCTCCACGGTGGGGATGAGCTTCGCGTCGGGGTTTTTGCGCGGGTCGCCGTCGTACAGGCCGTCGATGTCCGAGAGCAGCACGAGCAGGTCCGCGGAGACGGTGGCGGCGACGATGGCGGAGAGCGTGTCGTTGTCGCCCACGGCGATCTCCTCGGTGGAGACGGTGTCGTTCTCGTTGATGACGGGCAGCGCGCCCAGCTCCAGCAGGCGGTCCATCGTGTTGTGGAAGTTCTTCTTCCGGCTGCCGCCGTCGGCGATGTCCGGCGCGGTGATGAGGAGCTGGCCGACGATGTGGTTATACTCGGTGAAGAGCTTGTCGTAAACGTACATCAGCTCGCACTGGCCGACCGCGGCGGACGCCTGCTTGCCCGGCATATCCTTGGGGCGCTCGGACAGGTTGAGCTTGCCGAAGCCCATGGCAATGGCGCCGGAGGAAACGAGGATGATCTCGTGGCCTGCGTTCTTCAGGTCGCTGAGCGTTTTGCACAGCCGCTCCATCCGCTGAATGTTCAGCCGTCCCGTAGGGTAGGCAAGCGTGGAGGTGCCCACCTTGACAACGATACGCATAAGAAAGACTCCTTTCTTTCAGTAACGAATAAAAGTGATTTGCATTATAGCACAGCCTTTCGGATTTTGCACTACCTTTCTGCAATTTTTCACGCGGCACACTGCATTTTTTCGCGTGCGATAAAAAATGCACCCGAAAGCCACAGGCTTTGGGTGCATTTTCTCAGTCAACAATATCGACCGATACTTTCTCTCCGGTGCGCTGCGCATAGGAGCGGATGACTGTACGGATCTCTTTGGCGATGCGGCCCTGACGGCCGATCACCTTGCCCATATCGTCGGGCGCAACGTGCAGCTCCAACGTCAGCTCGTCCGTTCCCTGCTTCTCCGTCACCGTGACCTCATCCGGATGCTCGACCAGATTTTTGGCGATGTAGAGCAGCAAGTCCTTCATGCGTTGCCCCCCGCGGATCAAATCGCGTTGATTCTCTTGAGCAGCGCGCGGACGGTATCGGTGGGCTGGGCGCCGGTCTTGATCCACTCCTGAGCGCGCTCGGCGTCGATCTTGATCTCAGCGGGGCTCACGCAGGGATTGTAGGTACCGATCTCCTCGATGAAGCGGCCGTCGCGGGGATAGCGGGAATCGGCGACGACGACGCGATAGAAAGGAGCCTTCTTGGCGCCCATACGGCGCAGACGAATTTTGACCATGGTGTTTTTTCCTCCGAAATAAAATATGTTTTTTGTTGTATGATCGTATGCACTTGGCATGAATCAACGAGGTATTATTTGAAGCGCTTTTTGCGGCCGAAGCCGTGCATCCGGCTCATGCCGCCCTTGCCGCCGAAGCCGCCGAGTCCCTTGGGCATTTTGCCGCGGGTCATCTGCTTGACGAGGTCCTGCATCAGCTCAAACTGCTTTAAGAGGCGGTTGACGTCCACGACCTCCAGTCCGCAGCCGGCGGCGACGCGCTTTTTGCGGCTCGCGCCGAGGAGCTTGGGGTTCTCGCGCTCCTCCGGCGTCATGGAGAGGATGATGGCCTCGGTGTGGGCCATGACCTTGGGGTCGAGCTCGGCGCCGGCTAACTGCTTGCCCATGCCGCCGGGCATCATCTCGGCGAGCTGGCTGAGGTCGCCCATGCCGCGCAGCTGCACGAGCTGGTCGTAGTAGTCGGTGAGGGTGAAGCGGTTCTTCCTGAGCTTTTCCTCGAGCTTCTTCGCCTTCTCCTCGTCGACGTGCTGCTCCGCCTTTTCGATGAGGCTGAGCACATCGCCCATGCCGAGGATGCGGGAGGCCATGCGGTCAGGGTGGAAGGGCTCGAGCATGTCGAGCTTTTCGCCCGTGCCGATGTATTTGATGGGCTTTCCGGTCGCCGCGCGGATGGAGAGCGCCGCGCCGCCGCGGGCGTCGCCGTCGAGCTTGGTGAGCACCACGCCGTCGATGCCGAGGGCTTCGTCGAACGCGGTGGCGGCGTTCACGGCGTCCTGTCCGGTCATGGCGTCCACGACCAGCAATATCTCGTTCGGCTTCACCGCCGCCTTGACGCGCTTGAGCTCGTCCATGAGCTGCTCGTCGATGTGCAGGCGGCCGGCGGTATCGAGGAAGACGATGTCGTTGCCGTGATCCCTGGCGTATTTGACGGCCTCGGCCGCGATGGTGACGGGGTCGATCTGCCCCATCTCGAACACGGGCAGGCCGAGCTGTGCGCCGACGACCTGCAGCTGCGTGATCGCCGCGGGACGGTACACGTCGCAGGCGGCGAGCAGCGGGCGCTTGCCCTGCCGGCGCAGGAGGCCGGCGAGCTTGGCGACGTTCGTCGTTTTGCCCGCGCCCTGAAGGCCGACCATCATCACGACCGTCGGCGGGTTGTTGGCAAAGGTCAAGCGCGCGTTCGCGCCGCCCATCAGAGCCGTCAGCTCCTCGTTGACGATCTTGATGACCTGCTGGGCGGGGGTGAGGCTGTCGAGCACCTCGGCGCCGACGGCGCGCTCGGAGACCTTGGCGACAAAGTCCTTGACGACCTTGTAGCTCACGTCCGCCTCGAGCAGCGCCATGCGCACCTCGCGCATCGCGAGCTTGATGTCCTCCTCGGTCAGGCGGCCCTTGCCGCGCAGGCCCTTGAATACGCTGTTGAGCTTTTCGCTCAGGCCCTCAAATGCCATGAAATGCTCCTTCTTACTCCTTGAGTGCCGCGGTCTCCTGTTCGATCACGGTCACAAGCTCTGCAATGCGGGAATCCTCATACCGGCGGTCATTGAGCCTGCGCAGCTCGTCCGCCGCCGCCTCGATGCGCTCGAGGTGAGGGGTGCGCTGCATAAAGCGCTTGACGAGTCCGGTCTTATCCTCGATCTCGGTCATGTACGCCTCGGCGCGGACGATGACGTCGCGCACGCCCTGGCGGGAGATGCCGTAGTTCTCGGCGATCTCGGAGAGGGACAGATCCTCGTCGTAGTAAAGCTCGTAAAATTCCTTCTGCCGCTCGGTGAGGAGTTCGCCGTAGAAGTCAAAGAGCATCGTCATGCGAAAGGTCTGATTTTTCACGGGGAATCCTCCTTTGAGTATTCCGTGTAAAGTTATAACGCTTTACAACAGGAATCAGTTTACACGAGTTTAGCAGAAAAGTCAAGGGTTATTCACGGGAAAAACGGCGAATGGGAAAGATTTTATGAAAAGATGTGGTAATGTTCACATTTTCGTGCTATGCTACCATCAAATAGGATGGAAAAGGAGCCGCTTTTATGGAGCCCTTGCGAAAGGAACTGGCGGAGGGCGTTTTTCTGACCTACGTTCCCGCCGTAAAATTCAAGACCGGCGTGCTGGGCGCGCAGCTCATCACACCGCTGGAGGAGAACACCGTCGCCGCCGGCGCGCTGCTGCCCGCCGTGCTGCGCCGCGGCACGACCGCGCACCGCGATATGCGCTCGATCGCCGCGGAGCTGGACCGCCTGTACGGGGCGTCCATCTCCTACACCGTGCGCAAGAAGGGGGAGAACCAATGCCTCGGCTTTGTCGGCAGCTTTCTTGACGAGCGCTACGTTCCCGGCGGGGAGCGGCTGCTCGAGCCGATGGCCGACCTGCTCGGCGAGCTGCTGCTCGATCCGCTCACGCGGAACGGCCGCTTTCTCGCGGACTATGTGGAGAGCGAGAAGGAGAACCTGATCGACGCCATCGAGAGCATTCTCAACGATAAGCGCGACTACGCCGACGCGCGGCTTTTGCAGGAGATGTGCCGCGGCGAGCGCTACGGCATCGACCGGCTCGGCACCGCGGAGGGCGTGAAAAGGCTGACGAATCAGACGCTCTACCGCTATTACAACGAGCTTCTTGCTACGGCGCGCATCGAGCTGTTCTACTGCGGCAGCGCGGACTGCGCGCGCGTGGAGGGGGCGCTGGACCGCGCGCTGGCGGCGCTCCCGCGCGAGCGGGTCGCCGAGCCTGCGGTCGCCGAGCGTGTGGACGCACCCGAGACAGTGCGTGAGATCACGGAGACGATGGACGTGACGCAGGCGAAGCTCGCCATGGGCTACCGCGCCTCGAGCGAGGATGCGCCCGCGCTGCTGCTGGCGAACCTCATCTTCGGCGGCTACTCCAACTCCAAGCTGTTTCTGAACGTGCGCGAGAAGCTCTCGCTGTGCTACTACGCCTCGTCCGGCTACCACCGCTCCAAGGGCATCATCACGGTGTCGAGCGGCATCGAGGCGCGAAATTACGAGGTCGCGCGGCGCGAGATCACCGCGCAGCTCGAGGCCGTGCAGAACGGCGATTTTGAGCCGTGGGAGCTGGAGGGCGCGCGAAGCTGTATGCTCTCCTCGCTCCGCTCGCGCGAGGACAGCGCGGGCCGGCTGGAGGAATACTATCTCGGGCAGGCCGCGACGGGGCTGTGGGAGGATACCGACGCGCTGATCGCGCAGCTCGAGGCCGTCACGCCCGAGCGCGTCGCCGAGGCGGCGCGGAGCATCCGGCTCGACACGGTCTATTTTCTCACCGGAAAGGAGGGCACGGCGCAATGAAGTGGAACGAAACGAATTATCCCCGCATCGGCGAAACGGTGCTGCGGACCACGCTGCCGAACGGGCTGACCGTCGCCGTCGTGCCCAAGCCGCTTTACCGCAAGCGCTACGCCTTCTTCACCACGCGCTACGGCGGCATGGATATGCGTTTCCGGCTCGACGGCGCGTGGCACGATACGCCCGCGGGCATCGCGCACTATCTGGAGCACAAGATGTTCGACACCGAGGACGGCAACGCTTTGCAGGTTTTGAGCCAGAACGGCGCGGAGCCGAACGCCTTCACCTCCAACGCGACGACCGCCTATTACTTTGACTGCACGGAGCACTTTGAGGAGAATCTGAGGATCCTGCTCTCGTTCGTCTCCGTTCCCTACTTCACGCAGGAGAGCGTGGACAAGGAGCGCGGCATCATCGCGCAGGAGATCCGCATGGTGGAGGACACACCCGACTGGAGGGTCTACACCAATCTGCTCGAGTGCCTGTACCATTCCTCCCCCGCCCGCGTGGCCATCGCCGGCACGGTGGAGAGCATCGCGGAGATCACGCCCGAAACGCTCTACGCCTGCCACAAGGCGTTCTACGATCCGGCGAACATGATGCTGTGCGTCGTCGGCGATGTGAAGCCCGACGAGATCGCCGCCATCGCGGAGGAGATCCTGCCGAAGAGCCGCGGCGAGGTCATCGAGCGCGACTACGGGCAGGAGGATATGCGCGTCGTTGAGAAGTGCCGCCGCGAGGCGATGGAGGTCTCGATGCCGCAGTTCCTCGTCGGCTTCAAGTGTCCTCCCGCGGCGGACGGCGAGGCGCTGATGCGGCAGGACATCATCGCGGACATCGCCTGCGACATCCTGCTCGGCGACTCCTCGCCGCTCTACCAGCGGCTCTACGACAAGGGTCTCATCAACGGCAGCTTCGGCGGCGGCTTCGACCAGCTGCCCGGCATCGCCTACCTCTACGCGGGCGGCGACAGCGATGCGCCCGAGACGGTCGTGCGCGCCATTCTGGACGAGGCGCAGCGCCTCGCGCGCGAGGGCGTGGACGAGGACTTTTACCAGCAGCTCCGCCGCGCGAGCTTCGGCTCGACGCTGCGCGCGCTCAACAGCTTTGAGAACATCGCCGTATCCGTCGCGGACGGCGCGTTCCGCGGCTTTGACCCCTTCCGCTTCCCCGAGGTGTACGATTCCGTCACCCGCGCGGCCGTGGAGGCGTTTCTGCGCGAGAGCATCGTAGAGGAGCGCAGCGCGCTGTCCATTCTCATTCCCAAGAAGGAGGGAGTCTCCCAATGAGCTATCCCAACGCAGACATCAGCTTTCCCGGACTGTTCGGCGACTGGCGCTTTACCCTCTCGCCCAAGCTGCTTGACATTGGCAACGGCATCTACTGGTACGGCGTGCTCATCGCCGCGGGGCTGCTCATCGCCCTGTGGTTCTGCATGAAGCGCGCGCCGCGCTACGGTCTGACCGAGGACGACGTGATCGACACCGTGCTGTGGGCCATCCCCTTTGCCATCGTCGGCGCGCGGGTCTACTATGTGCTCTTTTACCTCGACCAGTTCCGCCTTGCGGACGGCAGCATCGACTGGGCGGAGACCTACCGCATCTGGGACGGCGGGCTTGCCATCTACGGCGGCATTCTCGCGGCGTTCCTGACGGCGTGGCTCGTCTGCCGGAAAAAGAAGATCGGCTTTTGGGCGCTGACCGACTGCTGCGTCGCGGGCATCTTCATCGGGCAGGCCATCGGCCGCTGGGGCAATTTCTTCAACCGCGAGGCCTTCGGCGGCATGACCGAGCTGCCATGGCGGATGCGGCTGTGGATCAGCGGCACCTATTATATCGACGTGCATCCGACGTTCCTGTATGAGAGCCTGTGGAATGTCGCGGGACTGCTGCTCCTCTGCCTTGTGGCGGACCGGGCGCGGCGCTTCGACGGCGAGAACACCTGCTTCTATTTCCTCTGGTACGGCATCGGCCGCTTCTGGATCGAGGGGCTGCGGACCGACAGCCTGTATCTTTTCCACGTCACGCTTTTCGGTGAGCGCGTACGCGTGTCGCAGGCGCTGAGCCTTGTGATGATCGTTCTGACGGCGGTCATCCTGCTGAAGAACCGCGGCGCCGATCCCGCGCGGATGTTCGTCAACCGCAGGCTCGCCGGGCAGGCGACCGTCCTGCCCGATCGGAGCGAGGAGCGTCCCATCGCGGACGGTCCCGCGGAGGACGCCGCCGGCGGGGAAGCGCCCGCGGAGAACGCCGCGGAGCCGGCGGACGGCGGAGACAACGGCTGAAAAAACGATACAAAGGAACGGAAGGATCGCGAGCGCGGTCCTTCCGTTTTGCTTTACTGTTTTTATGCTTCGCTCTGCGAGGCGGCGGGCTTTTTGGCCTTCCTCCGCTCCCGGCGGTGCGTCAGGTCGTCGATGACGCAGTAGTACACGGGGGTGAAGAGCAGCGTGATGACGGTCGAGACGAGCATACCGGCGATCATGGTGGTGCCCATGTCGCTCATCATCTCGTTCATCTTGCCGGTCATGCCGAGCGCCGTCGGCACGAGGGCAAGGATGGTGGTGAGCGTGGTCATCAGCACGGGACGGATACGCAGCGGGCAGGCGTGGAGGATGGCCTCCTCGCGCGTCTCGCCGCGGTCGCGGCGCTGCTTGATGTAGTCCACGAGGACGATGGAGGCGTTGACCACCGTGCCGGCGAGCATGATGAGGGCGACAAGCGAGATCATCGAAAGGTCCTTGCCCGTAAGCGGCAGCGCGAAGAGCGCGCCGGCAAAGGCGATGGGCAGGATCATCATGATGATGACCGGCATGAGGAAGGACTCGAACTGCGACGCCAGCACGAAGTACACAAGGCCGACGGAGACGATGAGCGCAAGGCCGAGGTCGGAGAAGTTCTCCATCATCTCGGTGTAGCCGCCGGCAAGCTCGGCGGTGTAGCCGCCGGGGAGCGTGTAGCCCGCGAGAATGGCGCGGATGCTCTTGGCCATGGCGCTCGTGTCACCGTCCGCGGCGTCGCCGGAGATGGTCACCTGACGGGACTGGTTGTAGCGCGTGATGGTCTGCGGGGACATGACGACGCTGACGTCGGCGATGCTGCCGAGCGGCACGCTGCCGCCGGTCGGCGTGGAGATCGCCATGGAGCGCAGGGCGTCCAGGCTCTCCTCCGCGCGGCCGTCGCCGCGCACGACCACGTCGACCTCCTTATTGTCGATGGTGACGGTGGTGGCAGTGGCACCGGTCAGGCCGGAGCGTACCGCCGCAGCGACGCTGTAGGCGGTCAGACCGTACTGCGAGCACGCCTGACGGTCCGCGGTCACCTTGACCTGCGGCACCTGCTCGGCGACCGTGGAGGTAACGTCCACCGCGCCGGGGATCGCCGCGATCTGCGCGGTGAGGTCATCCGCGATCATCTTGAGCGTGGTGTAGTCCTCGCCCGTGATGTTGACGCTCACGCCGCTGCCGCCCATCATCGCGCCCATATCATAGGCCGAGCAGGTGATCTCGCAGCCGGCGACGTCATAGGTCGCGTCGCGCAGGGCGTTGGCAATGTCGGTCGCGCTGCGGTCACGCTCGCCCTTGTCGGTGAGGTTGAGCACCAGGCTGGCGCTCTGACCGTTATCGGCGGTGTAGTAGTAGCTGGCAAGCTCGGGGATGGTCTCCTCGGCAATGGCGGCGACACGCTCCGCCATCGCCGCCGCCTGCTCGACCTTTGAGCCGATGGGCATGGAGACGGTCACGGTGACCATGCCCTCGTCCATCTCGGGCAGGAGCACCATCTTGGTGTTCAGGCAGGCGGCAAGGAACACCGCGACGAGGGCGACGGACACGAGCACGCCGCGCTTGAGGTGATGCACGTAGTAGTCGAGCTTTTTCACATACCAGTCCATGAGCTTTTGCGCGCGATGGCCGCCCTTCTGCGCCCTCTGGAGCGCGTCAAGATGCACCTTGCTCTCGTCGAGCAGGAAGTAGCACAGCAGCGGCACGAGCGTCACGGCAACGGCCAGCGAGCCGAGAATGAGGAAGGCGATGGTCAGGCAGAAGTCCTTGAAGATCTGGCCCGCGATGCCGCCGGTGAGGCCGAGCGGCAGGAACACCGCGACGGTGGTGAGGGTCGAGGCGGTCAGCGAGAGCGTGACCTCCTTTGTGCCCTCGACACAGCTGGTCATGCGGTCGTGTCCCTCGGACGCCCAGCGGTAGATGTTTTCGAGCACGATGATGGAGTTATCCACGATCATGCCGACGCCCATGGCGATGCCGCCGAGGCTCATCATGTTGAGCGTCAGGTCGCAGACGTACATCAGCACGAACACCGCGAGGATGCACACGGGCATGGAGACCGCGATGGTCATGGTCGCGCCGCCGCGGCGCAGGAACAGCCACACCACGAGCGCCGCGAGCACGACGCCGAGGACGATGCCCTCGAGCGCGGCGTCGACGGCGACGTTGATGTACTCGCTCGCGACGTAGGGGATGGCGTAGTGGATGGAGCCGTCCTTTGCCGCCAGCTCCTCCATCGCCGCGACCACCGCCTCGGCGGTCTTGACCTCGTTCGCGCCGGAGCGCTTGCTGACCTGCAGGATGATGCCGGGCGTGCCGTCCATCGCGGCAATGGCGTCGCGGTCGGAGGTCTCGAAGGCGACGTCGGCGACCTCGCCGAGGCGCACCGTACCGCCGGTCTGGAGCGGGATGTTGATGTTGGCGACCTCATCGACGGAGGCGAGCTGCGCGTCGGTGGTGACGGAGAGCTTCTGACTGCCGTTGTAGACCTCGCCGGCGGGATAGAGCAGGTTCTCCGCCTGCAGGATCTGGGTGATGTAGCCGGTGGAGAGGCCGTAGCCCGCGGCGCGCTGCGCGTCGAGCGTCACGGTGATCTGACGCTCCACGCCGCCGGAGACGGAGACGGAGGCCACGCCGTCGATACGCTCGAGCGCGGGAGCGACCACGTTCTCCGCCTGCTGCTGGAGCGCGGCAAGGTCGTCGCCGAGGAGACCGACGATGGCGCTCGGCATGAGCTCGGACACGTTGATGTTCAGAATAACGGGAGAGCCGCAGCCGTCGGGCAGACTGAGCGCGTCGAACTTCTCGCGCAGCTTGGTCGCCGCGATGTCCACGTCGGTGTTCTCAACGTACATGATCTGAATGGTCGAGACACTGTCGGCACTCGAGGAGGTGACGGAGTCCACGCCGGGCACCGACATGATGGCGGACTCGAGCGGGCGCGTGACGAGCTGCTCGATATCCTCGGGGCCCGCGCCGTTGTAGTAGCAGTACACATAGGCCGCGGGGTACTCGATGTTCGGCAGCAGCGCCATCTGGAGCTGGGTGGTGTAGACCACGCCGAATATCGCGATCATAATGACCGCAAGCAGCGTTGTGACCTTGTGCCGGATGCAGAATTTCGCAATGTTCATGGAGCTTATCCCTCCACGACGCGCACGGCGTCGCCGTCGGAGAGGTACTGCTGGCCCACGGTGACGAGCTGCGCGCCCGCGTCAAGGCCGCTCGTGACCTCGGTCATGCCGCTACCGGTGAGGCCGGTGGTGATGTCGACGCGCTTGGCCGTGTCGTTCTCGACGATAAAGACATACTGCTTGTCGCTGCTCGTGAGGATGGCCTCGCTCGGCACGACGACCGCGCTCTCGCTCACGGCGGTGTGGAAGGTGACGTCGGCAAACATACCGGAGAGCAGACCCTCGACCTCCGCGGGCACCGTGACGGTGACGGTGTAGAGCTTCGTCACCTGATTGGCGGTCTTTTCGACGGAGCGGACAACGCCCTCAAATTCGGCGTCCGCCGCGCTGACGCGGACCGTGACCGTGTCGCCGATGGCGAGCTTGGGCACCAGCGCCTCGGAGACCATGACGGTGACCTTCATCTGCTCCGCGCCGTCGATGACGGCGACGGCGTAGCTGGGCGAGACCATGCCGCCCTCGCTCGCGGTGAGCGAGGCGAGCACGCCGTCCACCGGCGCGATGACGTTGCCGCGGCTGTCGATGTTCTCCATGGCAAGCGCAAGCTGCTCGTAGCTCGATCTCGCGCTCTGCATGCTTGCCTCGAGCTGGGCGAGCGTGGAATCACGCTGCGCCTTGGTGGAGAGATATTGCAGCTCCATCTGGTCGACCTCCGACCGAGAGGCCGCGCCGATCTCGAAGAGCGCCTTGGTGTCGTTCCAGTTTTTTTCGTACAGAGCGACCTGACGGTCCAGAATGTCCTTCTGGGCGCTGTAGCTCGACGCGGCGCTCGTGTAGCCGATCTCCGCCGCGCGGTACTGCGCGAGCGAGCTTTCCATGTCGAGCGAGCAGATCACGTCGCCCGCCTTGACCGCGTCGCCCGCCTCGACATAAACGGCGGTGCATTTGGCCGTGGCCGTGACGTAGACGCTCGTTTCGCTGCCGGCGGTCACCTGGCCGGAGACCGTGTTCTCCGAGGCGATGTCCTGCGCCTTGACCGTCTGCACCTGCACGGCGACGCCGGCGGGCGCGGTGACGGTCTCTTCCTTTTGGCAGCCCGCAAGGCTCAGCGCCAGCGCGAGCGCCAGCAGCAGGGAAATCGTTTTCTGTTTCATCGTTTCAGCCCTCCTCAGCCGGCCAGCAGGCCGCAGTCCACGGCCCAGCGATAGTTGTTGTATGCAGTAAACAGGTCGCGCTCGGTGCCGGAGACGGTGTCCTGCGCGGTGTAGAGGTCGTCCTCCGCCGTGTGCAGGGCGTTCTCGGAGATCGTGCCCTGCTCGTACTTGAGCTGCGCGGCCGCGAGGTCGCTGCGCTCACATTCCAGCGAGACCCTCGCCGCATTCAGCGCGCTCGCATAGCTCTGCACGCTGTCATAGAGCGAGCGGAAGCTCAGCTCAAAGCTCTGCACGGCGGCGTTGTAGGTATACTGCGCCGCTTGCCACCGGTGCTTGACGGCAATATACTCATAATTGTCCTCGTTGTAGCCGAGGTCTCTCGCCTTGTCCTTGTATTCCTCGTCGGCGTCGTCGAGCGTGAGCTTGGCGGCATAGAGATCGTAGCTCACTGCCTTCGCCTTTTCCAGGTCCTTCTCCACATCCATGGCGGAAAGCTGCTCCGCGGTCACGGCGGGAAGTGCATGGAGCGTGAGCGGCGCGGTCAGCTCCTCCCCGATCATGGCGTTGAGCTGACGGCGCAGCTGCTCGATGCCCGCGTCGAGCTTTGCCCGGCCGCTCTCCGCCTGCGCCTTGCCCGCTTCCGTCTGCTGAAGCGTCATGGCGCTGACCTGACCGAGCTCATAGCGCAGCTTCACTTCCTCGATCGTGCGGTCAAGCGCCGCGGCCTGACGGGTCAAGGCCGCGGACTGATCCTCCAGGCCCAGCAGGTTTATGTAGAGCGTCTGCCCCGCCATCAAAAGCTGATTTTCCGCGTCGCGGAGCTGGCGGACCAGATCGGCGTTATCCTGCTGGAGCTTGCCGTCCTTAATGTCGTCGAAGGTCTTGCGCAGCGTATCGTACTGATCCTGAAGACTCTTATAGGTGTACGTCTCGCCCGCGCCGGGGATCTGCAGCATCATCCACTGGGCCTCCGCGATCTGGTTGAGACCGTCGCGCAGGTCCTCGTACATTTTGTCGTAGTCTATGCACTCGATCGCGGCGATGTTCTCCTCCAGCGACATGACGGTGTAATAGCCCGTTTTCATCCGTGCGCTGAGGTTTTCAAAGCGCAGCGTGCCCTCCGCGTCCGGCGCGATCTGCACGGTCTCCTCCGCGGCGGGTCCTTCTTTGCTCTGCTCATCCGCCAACACACCGACCGCCAGCGCCGAGAGCATGGCGAGGGCGAGCAGCAGAGCCGTCCATCTTTTCTTCATTTGCGGTGTCCTCCTTCGGGTACGGCAGCGCTGCCGTTCTTGATGATCTCAACACGCCCGCACAGGCGTGCGCGCTCGAGCGCGAAGCTCTCCGGCTTTTTCAGCGTGCGGGCGATGGCGCAGGCGAGCGCTCCCACGAGCAGGGTGAATACGTCGTCCACAAAGCCGTTCTCCCGCGAGCGCAGGAGCGCGGGGTCAATGTGCTCGAGGAGCTTCTGTGGGCACAGCTCCCCCGCCGCGCGCTCAAAAAAGAGCTGCTGCACGTCCATATTGATATTCAGGCTCAGCAGGGCAAAGGCGCGGGAAAACGCTGGCGTGATGCAGCCGCTTGGGGCGATCATTGCGTCGAGCAGCGCGAGCGGCATAGCGAAAAGATCGCCGCCCGAGCGCTCGAGCGTATCGTGGAACAGGCCGAGAAATTGGTCGCGTATCTCGTCGATGAGGGTGAGGAACAGGTCGTTCTTATCCTCGAAATACTGGTAAAAGCTGCCGCGCGGGATGCGCGAGGTCTGCACGATGCGGTTGATGGACGCGTCGGCATAGGGCACGGCGGTAAATTCGCTCCACGCGCCCTCTAAAATGCGCGCTCGCTTCTCCTCCGGCAATCGGAAAAAGGTATCGGTCGGCATAGGCTCCTCCTATATGACAAGCTGTCGTAAAATGACAATCTGTCACAGATTATACGAGCACTCCCCTACTCTGTCAATAGGTCAAATCGTTAAGAAATTATGAATAGTTAAGCACATCTAACCGCAGTCCGCCGGAAAGCGCCGCCCATGGGACGGCGCCTTGGATTCAGCCGATGCCGCCGAGGAGCGCGCCCGCGATGAGCGCGAGCAGCGCGCAGGCGCAGTAGACGTATTTGCTCATAGGATAGAACCACGCGCCGATGGGCTTGTCCGCGCCCTTGTTGACCGCGGCGAGGACGAAGTCCTTCCCCGCCACCCAGAAAAACAGGATGCCGGCCAGCAGCGCGCCGAGCGGGCAGATGTAGATGGACACCACGTCCATCCAGTCGGAGACGATGGCCTGAATGCACAGCGACACCGCCGTGCCGATCACCGCGATGACCGCGACCGCGGTCACGCGCTTGAAGCGCAGCTTATCCTGCAGCGCCTCGACCGAGACCTCGTAGAGGTTCACGAGCGAGGTGAGGCCCGCGAAGAGCACGCAGAGGAAAAACACCAGCCCGATCACACGCCCGCCGGGCATTCCATTGAACACGTTCACGAGGAAAATGAACATCAATCCCGGGCCGCCGTCGGAAAGATCCGCGCCGCCCGCCGCCATCGCGGGAATGATGACAAGAGCCGCCAGCAGTGCCGCCATCGTATCGAACAGCGCCACATTGCGTGC
>CALDMA010000301.1 GCA_937915075.1 uncultured Oscillospiraceae bacterium | reverse complement strand
TCTGCGGAGCGCCTTCGGCGCTGTCCTCAACACCTAGTCGGCCCTTCGGGCCTCCCTTCTTTTTCGCCATCAGGTCGCACAGGTTCTTTGCCGTCAATATCGTCCAGTAGCAGCAGATTGCCGGCCAGGCCGTCTGTCCCGCCGCCACCGTCGCCGCCACGTACGCGGCGATGACGATCAGCAAAATGATAAGCGCCTGCGACGCGCTTTCCCAGCCCTTCATGCGCTCTCCCGCTCCTTCGCGGGCTTTTCGCCGTAGACGATTTCCTCATAGGCCTCGGCCGCTTCCATGTAGCTGTCGTAGTTCCCTTCAAACCGGCCGTCGAGGGTCAGCGTGTAGTAGCCGCGCTCGTCGCGCCTGATTTCACATTCCATGCTTCACCCGCTCCTTTTCCTCGGCGCGCTTTGCGTCGTTCCATTTGTCCATCGTCCCCACCAGATAGCCCGTAATCCGCCGCACGCGCTCGAATTTTGCCGGCTCCGCAAGGCGGAAGGTCAAAATCGCGTCCTCCCCGTCGAACGCGATTTCCAGCCCCTTCAGCCGCTCGCCGTATTTGTTTTCCGCCAGTTCCCGGTAGGCCGCGATTTCTTCCGGGCTGATTTCCCGCCCATCGGGTTTTTTTACCTCAACTTGGTACATCTCGTTTTCCCCTTTATTTTTTTTTTGAAAACGGCAAAAAGAAAAATCCGAAGCCTTTTTCGGCCTCGGATTTTTCCGATTTTTGTTGTTCAGTTCTTCAGATATCCCTCGCATACCAGCTTGAGAATGGGAATATCGTTCGTAATGGTCGACCAGATCATGCTCCAGTCCACGCTTATGTAGTCATGCACCAGGATGTTGCGCATCCCGCGAATCAGGTTCCATGAAATCACATTCATCTGGCACTTCGCCGGCTCGCTCAATCTGTTCGCCGATTCTCCAATCTGCGTCAAGGTTGTGGTGCATGCGTTGCGACAGATTCTGTCGTTCATAAAACCTTCCTTTGTGCCGCCGCAGTGCTCGATGATTTCCATCGTCTCCTCGCAGTATTGAACGATCTTTTCCACGAGGTATCAATCCCGCTCTTCATTGCTCATACAGCACTACCTCGTCCTGATGGATGCGGCTGAGGAATTTTTTATCCTCTATGCCGGTCGAAACCAGATCGATCGGACAGTTCAGCGTGTCTTCTATGTCGCTGCGCAGCCCGCAGAACGCGATCAATCCCCAGCCCTTGGGCGTGTCCACCAGCAGATCCACGTCGCTCTTTTCCGTCGCTTCTCCCCGCGCCACGCTGCCGAATACGGACAGCTTTTTTAGCCCATATCGCTTCGCAATCGGCGTGAGGATCGTTTTCAGAGACTCCGTCGTGTACATCGCTTTCCACCCTCCTTCTTCGCCCGTCAAACGATTTACATCGTTCGCCGGGTACGGTGTCTGCGGAGCGCCTTCGGCGCTGTCCTCAACACCTAGTCGGCCCTTCCGGGCCTCCCTTGTTTTCGCCCGTCAAAGCGCTCTGCGCTTCGCCGGGTACGGTGTCTGCGGAGCGCCTTCGGCGCTGTCCTCAACACCTAGTCGGCCCGAAAGGCCTCCCTCGCTTCGATACTTTTACATCTGTAGTATATCACGAAATCGTCGGAAGCACAATCCGCAGCGCGTACGCCGAATCAGGCTTCGCAAATTCTCCCCTGCTCAATCCGCAGGTATTCGTCCACCGCGTTGTGAAAATCGTCCAGCAGCTCCCGCGCCGTGCCGCCCTCGTAGGAAATCAGCGCGCGCACGCCCATCACCTTTCCGTAGAACAGCGCGTCCTCTGGCGAAAACTCCACGCTGCCCGTGTAGCCCTTGTATTCAATCAGATTGTTCATAGCAATCCCTCCCGCGCTGCTGTTAATATATCACGGCTGCGCAGACTTCGCAACTATCTTCCTCGGAATCCTCACCCCCACGATTCTCTCCCCCTCCCGCCGTCCGCAGCAGGGGCATTTGTCGCCGATGATGCCTGTGTATCCGCATACCGGGTCGCGATCCACCGGATGGTTGATGCTCCCGTAGCCGATGCCGCATTCCTTCATCTTCCGGATAATCTTTTCAAACGCCTGCAGGTTCCGTGTCGCGTCGCCGTCCATCTCCACGTAGGAAATATGCCCCGCGTTCGTCAGCGCGTGATATGGTGCTTCGATTTCGATCTTCCTCGCCGCCGTAATCGGAAAATATACCGGCACGTGGAACGAGTTCGTGTAGTATTCCCGGTCGGTCACGCCCTCGATCACGCCGTATTTCTCTCTGTCCATCTTCACAAACCGGCCGGAAAGCCCTTCCGCCGGCGTCGCCAGGCAGGTGAAGTTCAGGCCGTATTTCCGGCTTGATTCGTCGCAGAATTGCCGAATCGCCCCCACGATGCGAAGGCCCAGCGCCTGCGCTTCCCCGCTTTCCCCGTGGTGCCTGCCGCATAGCGCCTTCAGCGTCTCCGCCAGCCCGATAAACCCGATCGACAGCGTTCCCTGCCGCAGCGCTTCGCCCACCTCGTCGTCCGCCTTCAGCTTTTCCGCCCCGCGCCATACGCCCTCGCCCATCAGGAAGGGGAAGCTGCGCGCCCTGCGTCCGCTCTGCACGCGGAAGCGCTCCAGCAGCTGCTCCCGCGTCTGTCGCAGAAGCCACGCGAGTTGCATGAAAAAGCAGTCTTCGTCGCCTTCCGCTTCAATCGCCAGCCGCGGCAGGTTCAGGCTCGTAAAGCTCAGGTTTCCGCGCCCGGGCGCGGTTTCCTCGCCGCATACGTTGCCCATCACGCGCGTCCGGCAGCCCATATAGGCGATTTCCGTCTCCGGGTGGCCGGGCTTGTAGTATTGCAGGTTGAACGGCGCGTCGAGGAACGAAAAATTGGGGAAAAGCCGCTTCGCGCTCACGCGCATCGCCAGCTGGAACAGGTCGTAGTTCGGGTCGCCCGGGTTGTAGTTGATCCCTTCCTTCACCCGGAAAATCTGTATCGGGAAAATCGGCGTCTCGCCGTTTCCCAGCCCCGCCTCCGTCGCCAGCAGCAGCTGCTTAACGGCCAGTCGCCCCTGCCAGGAGGTGTCCATCCCGTAGTTGATGCTGCTGAAGGGCACCTGCGCCCCGGCGCGCGAGTGCATCGTGTTCAGGTTGTGGATCAGCCCTTCCATCGCCTGATACGTGTCGCGGACGGTCTTGCGCATCGCCCATTCCTCGCGCCATTCCGTCTTGAACGGTTCGTTGTCCCCGTCCAGCAGTAGCGAGGTCTGAATCTCCTCCGCCTCCCGCAGATATCGCTCGTACGTCGCCCGCACGCCGTCGCCCATCGCGTAGTCGAAATCGACGATGCTCTGCCCGCCGTGCTGGTCATTCTGGTTCGATTGGATCGCAATCGCCGCCAGCGCCGCGTAGCTACCGATCGATTTGGGCTGCCGCAGGTGGCCGTGCCCGGTGTCAAACCCGCCCCGGAAAAGCTTTCGCAGCTCAATCTGCGTGCAGGTCGTCGTCCAGCCGTAAAAGTCCAGGTCGTGGATGTGGATATACCCCTCCCTGTGCAGCCGGGCGATTTTCGGGTCGATGCTCTTCGTCAGGTAATATTCCTTCACCGCGTTCGCGCCGTATTGCAGCATCGCGCCCATCGCCGTGTCGCCGTTGACGTTGGCGTTGTCGCGCTTGAGGTTGCAGTCCGCCGCCGCGCAGCCCGTAATTTCGTCGAATAGCTTCAGCACTTTCTGGCCGAAATCGGCCTCGTCTATCCCGTTCATCGTTCTTTTGCCTTTTCCTCCATTTCCTTCAGCCGCAGTATCAGCTCGTTCACCGTCCATTTGCCCACGCCGCCCGGCACGGGCGTGCAGACGCCGCCGTTTTCCTCCACCAGCCTGCGCGCCAGCGGGGATACGTCGCCGCAGAGCCGCCCCTTCGCGTCCCGGTTGATGCCCACGTCGATGACGATCTTCGGCTCCAGGCACTTCGCCACGTGCTCGTCCGTCACCGCGCCGGCCTTCCCCACGGCCGATATGATAATATCCGCGGCGTAGCACGCCGTCCGCTTGAATTTTTCGCTCGTCCGGCTCCCGCATATCGTCACCGTCGCGCCCGCGTCCATCAGCATCAGCGCCAGCGGCTTCCCCACCAGCTCCGATTTGCCGAACAGCACCACGTTCTTGCCTGCCAGGCGCACCTCGTTTTCCCGCAGCCAGCGCATGATTGCGCACGGCGTGAGCGGCTGCCAGCCGCTTGCCGGGTTCAGCCCGTCGATGTCCATCGTCTTCGGGATCCATTTCAGCACCCGCTCCCTGTCGATGTGCTCCGGCAGCGGCAGCTGCACCAGTATCGCGCAGCAGTCCTCCGCCAGGCAGGCCGCGTCCGTAATCGCCTGCTGCACGTCGTCCGTCGTCGCCTCTTTGGGCAGGTTGACGATTTCAACCGTCATCCCCGCCTGCTCCACCGCGTTTTTCTTGCTGCGGATATAGCGGTCGGACGCCGCGTCATGTCCGACCTGTATCACGGTCAGCATTGGTCAACCCTCCTTCTTTTCGCCCGTCAAACGATTTACATCGTTCGCCGGGTACGGTGTCTGCGGAGCGCTTTCAGCGCTGTCCTCAACACCTAGTCGGCCCTTTGGGCCTCCCTTCTCTTCGCCCGTCAAACGCCCTTCGGCGTTCGCCGGGTACGGTGTCTGCGAAGCGCTTTCAGCGCTGTCCTCAACACCTAGTCGGCCCTTCGGGCCTCCCTTGTTTTCGCTATTTTGGTTTTTCTCGGTTTCAACCTTATGTCTTTTGAAAATATAACCCGGCATCCCGCTGAATTGCTCTTCCAGCGCTTCCCGCAGCCCTTCCGGCCCTCTGGCAATCGCCTCGTCCAGATAGAGCGTCAGGTTTTCCGCACGGCTGCGCAGGCGGTCAATTTCCGCCGCGTCCTCCGGGCTGTGCGCTCCGTTCTGCGGCGCGAAGTGCCTGCATTTCAGCTCCGTCGGCTCCAGAAAGTTTTTCTGCAGTATCTCGCGCTGATACGCGTTCATCTTATCCTCATACAGGCATACGTATTGATGCGCGCAGCTTTTGCAGTGCACGTTCATTCCTTCTTTCCCTCCCTTCTTTTCGCCCGTCAAAGCGCTCTGCGCTTCGCCGGGTACGGTGTCTGCGGAGCGCTTTCAGCGCTGTCCTCAACACCTAGTCGGCCTTGCGGCCTCCCTCTGTGATGCTGTTCAGCGCCTGACCGACCGCGCCCATCACTTTTGAGAAATAGTCCAGCTTCACCTGATAGCGCCATTGAATCAGCCATGCCGCAATCAGCGCGATCAGGCCCAGAAAGAAAATCCCCGTCAAGAGGATTGTCATATACATCGCCGCCGTCATTCTTTTTTGTCCTCCGCTTTCTGTTTCACTGTCGTCAATCGCTTGAAAATATCGTCCGCCGCCTTTCCCTCAAACGCGTTGAGGATGCGCACGTTCTTCCCCTCTTTTCTCGCGACCACCAGAATCTTCCGCTCCTCGCCGTGCGTAAAGTCGTAGCCAACCAGCAGCGTCTCCCGCACCGGGAGCGTCGTGTATCCTTCTTCCACCAGTTTCACCCTCCAGTTTTCGCCCGTCAAATGCCCTTCGGCGTTCGGCCTCGTCAGCATGTCGTAAATTTCCTGCGCGCGTTCCCCTTCGAAGAAGTTCCTCGCGCGGTGAACGATTCTACCCCATTTCTGGCCGACGATGAGAAATGGATCCCCCTCAACCGGCGTCATGTCGCAGTTCAGCAGCAGCGTCCCTACGGGCGAATCCTTCCAGAAGGAAACCTTCTGCTCCTGTCCTCCGCAAAGCGTGATCGTGTATACGCCGTCTTCCCGTGCCGTTTCTTTCATTTTCCGCCCTCCGCAAAAAACTCCCGCGCCTGCGTCGGCGTCCGCACGAACTGGTTGTCAAACACGCGGATATAAACCCGCTGGTTGTAGCTGATCGCAACCTCCGCGCGCACGGCCGTCCATATCGCGCCCACGAGAAACGCGCTTACCACCATCAGCACGATAACCGCCGCCCAGCCGATCTTTTTCCAAACCCGGGTGTTTTCAAGAAATTCACGCATCTTCTTTTCTTCCTTTCTTAAAGCTCATGGGAGAGCTCGAGAGGGTCGAAGCCCTCTCGAATTCAAATCATTTTCGGCGACATGCGCGGCGAAAATGGCATTTTCAAAGGAGCAAACGCCTGCGTTTGCGGTTGAAAATGCTTTCCCCGCCCCACTTTCGCCCGAAAACGCCGCAGCGTTTTAGAAAGTGGGTCCTGCCTCACCCTCGAAAAACCTCAGTTTTTCGAGGGAACGTTCACCATTTGATGAATCTGCTCTCGTTGAACGTCTTTTTCTCCCTCAAAGCCCGGCTGATGGCAATGTCAATGCCGCTGCGGCTTTTCAGGTGGTAATAGTACAGGTCGCGGTAGGGCGTGTTCAGCCGGTCGATGCGGCCGCTCGCCTGCGTCGTCACCTTGTAGGAATAATGCTGCGAGTAAAAAACAATCGTGTCCGTCTTTGTGCAGTTCCAGCCTTCCGCCCCCGCCGCGTAGTTCACCAGATACACCCACTTTTTGCCCTCCGGCACCGGCTCGTGCCTGTGCCCGTTCCATTCAGCCAGCGCCGTTCCCGGCGGCCAGCCGATGGCCTTGAGCGCCTCCAGCTCGTAGTCGAAGCTGTAGAAGAGGATCATCCGCGGGTGCTTTTCCGCAATTTCCAGCGCCGCCCGCTGGCGGCTTTCGTCCAGGTTCACCGCCTTGCGCAGGCAGTAGCACAGTCCGCCCGCGTTTTCAATCGGTTCGTCCTTCCAGACGTCCCAGCGCCTGCGCAGTATCTCGCGATACAGCCCCGCGTCGTAGGGGACGAAAATATCCTCGTGGTGCTGCACGGTCGGCCGGTGAAAATCCATGTCCACCAGAATCGCCTCGCGCAGCGCCTCCAGCTTCCCTTCGCCCAGGTATCGCTCAATCTTCGGGAATTTCGCCGCGTGCGAATAGATCACATGCTCCCGGATGAACTGCGTGCGGTTTTTGTAAAATCCGTTCGCCACGAATACGGGAATGTATTCGCTCCAGCTGTCGCCCGGCGTGGCGGAAAGCAGAATCCACCGGTTCGCGCGGGCGATTTTCAGGAAGCTCTTCACCCATACCCCGCTGCCCACCACGCGCTGCTCGTCAAATATAAAGAACGCGTCCTTCGCCTCGGCGTACTTGGCAATGTTGTTCCAGCTGTCAATCGTCACGCGATTGCGGTAAAGGTTCGTCTCCCCGTTCGTCGTCAGCAGGAAGGGGGCCAGCTCCTTTTCCCATTCGAACGTATCCCGCTTGCGCGCGGTGGTAATGATGTAAAGGTCGCTCGGCGGGTCGTCCATGGGAATGTATTCCCCGCCGGTTACGCTTTCGATTGCGCCGCCGTTTTGCAGGTAATAATAGCTTAACGCCGTCAGGCTCTTTCCGCTCCCCACGCCCCCGCAGAGGATGCAGCCGTTCTTCATCCGGCGGATCGCGTCCAGCTGATAGTCAAACAGGCGAATTCCCGCCATTGGTCATGCCTCCCGGTAAAAATATAAGGGAGGCCGGAAACAGCCTCCCTCTTTGCCGCTCGTCAGAACGGCATATCGTCTTCATTCAGCCCGTCCGCGCGGTGGCGATACCGCGCCGCGTACGGGTCGTCGTCCAGATCCTGCTCCACGTACATCGTCCGGATGTACAGGCTCATCCCGTGGTTCACCGGGTCGTATTCGTACGGGTTCAAGATCACGTTCACGTTCTTGATCCGCATCTGGTCGATGCAGCTCACGCTCTCCTCGTCCAGCAGCACCGGCTCGCTTTCCCCGCTCACCAGATACGCCTTCGGCGGGTACTTCACCGGCATGCCGTTGCGGTTGCGATACATCAGCACGCCCGTTACGAAATATTCCGGCTCAAACTCGTTCGGGTCGTCGTCCGGGCGCGGCTTCGTCTCGCGCACCTTGAACCCCGCCTTGATCAGATCGCGCGCCTGCTCCCTGTCGGGGATGAGGATATTCGCCTTTCGCCGCGCGTCGCCGAAGCGGTCCTTCGTCGGGTCGCCGCTGAAGTTGGTGGCAAAGATAAAACGGGTGTTGTCAATCGCAATCGTTTTTCCAATCATGGTGTTTTCTTCCTTTCTCTTGTCCGTTTTTTTTTTTTTTTGAAAATATAAATCAGTTTTTCGAGGGCTCAGCCCCCGCAAACCATTCAAAGTCGCCGTATCGGCCTATTGTTTCAATCGCATCGTCCACCAGCCGGTTGTAGTAGCCGCGGTCGATGTCGTCCTGTTTGTTCAGCGCCGCCACCATTTCGCTTTCCATCCAGCGCCAGCCCTTGCTCCCGGTTGCGGCGGCGTATTTGCCGCCCGCTTCGCGCAGCAGCAGGCCGCCTCCCGTTCCGGGTTTGACGGGCGTAAACTGCCCCACCCGGCCGATGAAGTGATAATCGTGCCCTCGCGCAATCGCCTCCGTCAGCCCGTGCAGGTTCATCGCCAGCGCCGCGCTGTCGCAGGCCTCCGGCAGTTCGCCCGTCGCCTGGAAGTCCATCAGCTCCTCGTGCGTCAGTCCGTTTTCCTTCATCAGCTTCGCAAGCGCCTTCTCTTCTTCCTCCACGTCGGGAAGCGCTTCATTCATGTCCAGATAAAGCGCCCCGCTCACCGAAAACGTCTCGCATAGATCGGCGAATTCAATCGCTTCGCGGCTAAAGAGCGTCTTGAAAACATACGGCACGGCGAATTGCTTGCCCGTGGCCGTCCATTCTCCCGGGCTTTCCGCGTTCTTGTCGGGAATATAACCGTATCGGCGCTCGCAATCCTCCTTCCCGCTGTAGCGGGCGATGTAAACCGCGTCGTTCACCAGACACATCCGCTCGTAGGTCGCCTCGTGCTCGAACGTGTAGCCGAAGCGCTTGCCGTATTCCGTCACAAAATCGATAATCTCCTTCGTCGCCTCCGGGATCTTGATCGAGTCCGTCTTGATGTGCGCCACGGTGAAGCCGCGCTCCTGCACCTCCTTTTTCAGGTTTACCATAAACAGCGCGCCGCGCTTGGCCACGATGTTGTCGCGGTTGCGCGGGTCGCGGAAGGCGTTTTCAAACGCCGCGCTCGTCAGCCCGTATACGGAGTTGATCGCCGTCTTCAGCGCGTTGGCAAGCTCCTTGGCCTTCAGCTTTCCGTCCTGTACCAGTTTGATGTACGGGGTCAGCTTCCCGTCCAGGATTTCGTTCACCTCGCCCCATGCCTTGTGCTTGATGCTCACGCGCCCGTCGACGATTTCCTTGAACCGCTTTGTGAACCGCGGGCCGAACAGGCATTCGGCAATTACGCTGTGCGGGTGCATCGATGCGATGTCCAGCAGCGCGATGTTTGCGTACATGCCCGGCTCGGCGTATACATACCCGCCTTCGCCCACCTCTTCCCCGCAATAGGTCGATATCCCCTTTTCGTATCTGTAGCCGGGGAAATAGGGCAGCAGGCTTTCCTCCTCGCCGTGCGGGGCCTCCATCATTTCCGGGGCCGCGTTTTTCAGGAAATCCATCACCTCCTGCCGCAGCTGATGGACGGGCACCGCCAGGTCGCGATAGTTGAATTCCTCCTGCGGCCTGCGCGCCCGGTCGAATATAATCCGCGTGGTCAGGCTGTTCGTCGTGTCGTTTACCGTCATCCCGGCAATGTCGGCCAGGATTTTTCTCGCCGTCCAGTCGCTGGCCAGGTGATTGAATACCGCCTCCGTGGCGATTACGTCGTTGTCGCAGTATTCGGCCACCTTCGGCCAGAGCGCTTCCGGCACGGGCTTGTCCCAGGGCAGCCCCAGTTCCTGATGGTGAATCCCCAATTCGATTTCGAATTTTTTCAGGCTCTTCTTGTTCGCCGCCGATGCGAAATCGTAAACATCGGTGTAGCTGACGTTGTAAGCCTCGCCGAAGAACGCGTCCGAGCGCTTTCCGCCCGCGATAATCCGCTGGCTGAGGCTGTAAAGCTGCGCGTTGGAGTAGCCCATCAGCCGGGCGTAGAGAATATGGTTGTCGTATCGCCGGCAGTTGAAGCCGATCAGCCGGTAGCGCATCAGCTCTTCAATTTCCGCGGGCTTGGGGTTGATCATCCGCGCGACGGGCTTCCCTTCCCCCGCCGGTTTCCAGTTCACCAGCAAAAGGTTGGGAAACACCTCCACGTCGTAGAAGACGATCGGGCGCTCCGCGCCTTCTCCGTTTGCCGCGGCCGCCGCTTCCTCTTCGTGGTCCTTCGATTTGAAGCGCATGCGGCTTACCAGCTTGAGGCAGTAGTCCGCCTGATGGGTGCTGTGCGCCGCAAAGGCCAGCACGGCGTTTTTCATGTCGCTCACGTCGTAGCTGAAGGCCGCGTTTGCGTATGCGTTTTCCAGGTCTTTGGCAATCAGGTCGATGCTCGGCTTGGTGTTGGGCAGAATTTCCTTCGCCAGGTTCCGTTTGATCAGGTTCCTCAGCCCCCGTTCGCTCTGAACGGAATCGAAGTTGACCGTCTTTTTCTCCTCCTTCAGCGGCAGCCCGTGCGTGATCGTTGCCAGCGGCAGGTCGTTGCAGCGCGTAAGCTTTCTGCGCAGGCTGCTTTTTCCGGTAAAAACCTTGATTTCGATATGGTCGGCGTAAACGCGGCTCAGGCGCGTCACGTCGCCCTCGTAAATATAATGCAGGTGAATCCCCTTCCCGCTGCGGCTCGTTTCCGCGTAGGTCGGCGGCCACTTGCCCGCCTCCTCCAGGTTGCGTTCGAGGCTCTTTTCGCCCTCCGCCCCCGGGATATCGAAATCGATCACAATCATCTGGCTCGGGGGCTTCACGTAGTGCTCCCGCGCCGTGTCGATTTCTGCCAGCGTCGTCTTCACGTCCTCCCATTTGCGGCAGGGCGTTCCGGCTTCGCTGCTGTATTGCGCCGGGCATTCGGCGTATAGCGCGTCGAAGCGGGAAGGCTGCGCTTTCAGTTCGATTGCGGGATTTCGCTCCTTTTCCTCCTCGCCCGGTTCGTCCTTTTCTTCGTCCCCCTGCGCGCTTTCAAATTTTTCTGCCCGGAAGCCGGCGTAATAGCTGCGCACGCGCGTTCCGTCCGGCAGCGCCTTGCGCTCTTCGTAGCGGCGGAAGTAGTTCTTCAGCTCCTCCTTGAACGCGCGCTGCGAGTAGGGATAGGCCACCTTCGCCTCCTCGCAGTAGGTTTTATACATCGTCCAGGCGGCCTTCAGCGTCGTCTCGTCCTCCCGGCGGAATACGGGCCATGAATCCATCACAAAGTTGTAAAAATCGTTGCTCGCCCCCAGCATGCTGAGGGGAATATAATCGTCGTACGCGTCCGGCTTGGCGAGATACGCGTCCCGGCACCGGTAGGCGATTGCGCCCAGCTCGAAGGTGATCTGCTTCATCAGCTGGCGATACTCGCCGGGCTTTATCTTCTCCCCCGTTGGGGTCACGTCGATCAGGCGGCGGATGAGGCCGCTTTTCGCGTCGGTGATCTTCACGGGCTTGTTCGTGCCCATAAAGAGAAAACACTTGAACCGGTTCGCGTAGGTGCTTTTGAATTTTTCGTTCACCGTCATCATCTCGTGGCTCACCAGCGAGTTCAGGCGCGTGTTGTCCTCGATCCGGCTCAGATCGCCGTCGTGCTGGATGGCCACAAGCGGGTTGCTCCGGAAGGCTTCCAGCGCGAAGCTGTTGCTCGCCGAGCCGAGCGCCTTTGCGTCGAATACGCTCGTATAGCCCTCAAACAGCTGCTGGATGATGTTGATCACAGTCGATTTGCCCGTTCCCGCCGCGCCGTAGAATACCATGAATTTCTGCAGCTTCCGGCTCTCGCCCGATACGATCGACCCGATGGCCCATTCGATCTTCTTGCGTTCGCCCTCGGCGTAGAGCACGCTCAAAAGCCGCTCCCAGGCCCTTGTTTCGCCCTTTTCCAGCGGATAGGGCAGCCGCCGCGAGGCGTAATCCTTTCTCGTTGTTGCCGTGTTGGAAAATATAAGCTTCTCGTCCAGCATGTGGAACGAATCGCGCATCTGCTTCTGGCAGTAGCGGTGCCATGCGTCGATCATCCCGCTCTCCGCGTCCCACATATGCAGCACGCGAAAGCCCCCGTCGAATTTTTCGCCGTTCGCCTTCGCGTATTCGTCCAGTTCCCGGTCAATGGCGTCGATGGCGTCCTGTTCGTTTGTCGACCATAGACCTTTTTCTTCCACCCAGATCGCGTAAAAATCGCCGCCGCGGATCATCAGATGCTCGCTCGGGTTCCTGATGATGAACTTCGGATAGATTTCAACCACGCCGCGCTTCGTCGTCCGGGTGGATATCATCAAAAAGTCGATCATATGTCATCCCTCTATCGGCCTTTTGAATTGCCTTGCTCTTTCATTTTTGTTTTTTCGCTTTGCCCTCCCCCGTTTGAATCAGAAGGCCCGCCATCATCAGCCCCAGCGCCGCGCCCCACAGGCACAGCACGTCCGTCCGCCGCTCCTGTCTGTGCAGCTTCTTTTCCAGGGCGCGCGCGTGCGCGTCCCGCGGCAAAACCAGCAGCGTAATCGTCCGCTCGTCCATCTTTTTCTCCCCTCTTTTCACGTTATCTCGTCCAGATACCACATCATCTGGTACCAGATTTCAATCCTCCGCATGTCGTGCCGCCCGTTTTTTATCGTGAACAGGCCGCCCCGGCCGTCCGGCTCGTATTCCCTTTTCAAAAAGCGCTCGAGTATCGCGCGGGCGCGCTTTTCGTCCGTCCGGCTTTTTATTTCGCCAAGCCCCAGGCTTTGCAGCATGCCGAAGAACCATTTGTCCGTCCGGTCGCCGCTGGCCGGGTCGGCCATGATGTGCTCCTCGCAGCGCGCCGCCAGCGCCGCCATCATTTCGAGCACGCTGCACGGCCGCCCGTCCAGCTCCGCCCGGACTTCCTCCGCCGGCCAGCCGCGTTCGTATGCGAACCGGTATCGCAGATCCGTTCCATCCTCCGCCCGGTTCCCGTCCATTTCCAGCGTGTATGTAAACTCCGTTTCATGAAGCAGGCGAAACAGGCGCTCCCATGCCTCGGGGTCCGTGCGCCGTTCGCCGCATACAAGAGAAACCATCCATTGAAAATATGCTTCTCGAATCGTCTCGCCTCGCTTCGCCCTCCTGCCCTGCGTCAAATCTGCCTTCCTCCCCCGGGCCGCCCTCAGCGCGCCAGATACGGCCTGGCCGCAAGCGTTTCGGCGTAGCTGCCGCGGCTGAGCAGAATTTCGTAATCCGCCTTCAGCCGGTCGTTGCGCACGAAGACCGAGTCAGGCTCGTATTCGCCGAAGTGCCGCAGGTTTTCCCGGCCGATGGTTTCCTCAATCTCCCGCTCGTCCAGCGCGCGGTCGGCCTCGTCGGTCAGCGTCCCGTCCGCGTAGTACGTCAGGCTGATCTGGTCGTATTCGTCCATCTCGCCGAATTCGTCCGGCGCGATCACGCGGGGCGGCAGCTCGATTGCCGGCTCCTCCGCCTTTTCCGCGTAGCTGAGCGCTTCGGTGTAAGCGCGATAGTCCGTCTTTTCCTTCCCGCTGGCCGCGGGCTCCTCGCGCGCCGGTTTTTCGCGCCTGGCAAACGCGGCCTTCACCGAGTCGATTTCCTCCTGCGCAATGCGCGCGTATTTTTCCGCAAAAAATCTGCGGGCCGCCAGCGCGCCGCCCGCCGCGCCCAGCGCGAAAAATATACATCCCGTCCATGCCTTGTTCATCGTTTTTCCCTCCTTAACCGGCCTGCCCGCCGCGATCCTCGCCGTTGATCATCACGGAAACCTGCTCCCGGGCCGAATAGCGGCGCAGCACGCTTCGATACAGCGCGTCCGTCTGCCGTCCGTCGTATAATCCCCGCTCATAGGCGGCCCGTTCCTTGCGGCGCTGTTCCTGCTCGCAGCAGTCCGAAATTCTGCGCCTGAGGCCGTCGTTTTCGTCGGCAAGGCGGCGGTTTTCAGCCTCCCGCCGCCTGCATCTGCCGTATGTGTGCGCCAGCGTCATCCCCATCACCGCAATAACAAGCGTTAAAAATATTGCCCAAACCATTTTTCCCGCGCCGCAGGGCGCTTTCCCCCTTTTCCTTTTCAGATACACCCCAGGCGCTTGCGGCCGTTACGCCGTCAGCAGCCCCTTGTCCACCGAGTGATCGAGAATGGCGCCGTCCACGTTGAAATCCAGCAGGAACACCTTCTCGTAATCGCCCGGCGCGTCGCTCTTTTTGCGGTAAACCTCCTGCACGCCGAAATCGACATAGTTGTCGCCGTCCTCGCTGTCCCTGTCGTATACCCAGCCCACGGCCTGACCGGCGATCGATCGGTCGATGCCCAGCATGTCGTATACCTCGTTGAGGAACAGCACGCCCCGGGCGCGCAGCATATGGTTGGCCATTTCCTCCTGCGCCCGCAGGAAGAAGCGGTTATAATCCTCGTTCGCCTCCGCTCCCTTCGCCTCGCCATAGGCGAAATATCGGGCGAAGTCGCTCGGGCCGTTTTCCGCGCCCAGCATGATCTCGCGCTTCACTTTCTTTTTCTTCCCGTCCTCCGTGACGATGGTCTCTTCCATCTTTTCCCGGCGCAGGCCGTGGCGCAGTTCGTTCTCCGTTTCCTCGCCAAAGCGCTCGCGCACCCGGCCGCGATAATCCCGGAAGCTTTTTTCCAGCGTCAGATAGGCCGCCGCCAGCGCCGCCCCGCGTCTGCGCAGCATGCTGTTGCCCGCAAGGATGCTCGCGATGGAAAGCAGGCTCACCGTCGCCGCGGGGGCGTAAAGCCTTGCCAGCGCCGTTCCGGTCGTCAGATACGCCAGCGCCATCTCCCTGCGGCCCTCGCAGGTTTCGTCTTCCTTTTGCGCTTCGCGCAGAGCGTCCGTCCGCGCCGCGTGGTCTTCCATTACGCCGTCAAGCTTCAGCGTCGCCCGGCAGGCCATCACCCCGCCGCCGATCACGCCGCCCACGCCCAGCAGCACCAGAATTTCCGGGCCGTGCTTTTTCCAGGCCAGCGTCCCCCGGCGCGTCCATTTGGAAATATCAATTTTCATTCTCTTCCCTCCCGTTTGATGCAGTCGTATAACAGCGGCCGTCTATGCATGTAATCGTCAGGCCGTCCGCTGCTTCCTTTTCCAGCCGGTCGATCAGCCGATTGAGATACCAGCGCGCCTTTTTCAGGTCCTCCAGGCCGTTCTTCTTTTTCCAGCGGCAAATATACTTGAGTATGTTGCCGGTGTTCGTCGCCTCGCTTCCCTTCAGCTCGGCCGTAAACGCCTCGATCACGTCGATGGTCTCCAGCCCGCTCGGGGTTTTGTAATGCTTCGGATGGTTTACCGCGTCGTTTTCCATGTTTCCCTCCGTTTTTTACAGGCTCGTCGCCCGCGGCAGACGGATGACGTATCCGTCGCTCACGCGCGCAACCCGCGCGTCCCGCAGGTCTGTCCAGCCGTATTTGTTGTCCGTATAGTTGCAGCTGATGCCCGCCATATCGAACAGATCGGCCACGCTGACCACTTCAAACCGCTCCAGCAGCTCCTCCATCCGGCAGAGCACCTCTTCCGCGTCGCCGCGGTTGTCAAATATAACGTCGTCATAGCTGTAGGCGGCCTGCGCCCGGGGGCGGGCGTAATCGCGCCGGTCGTTCTGCTCGTAATACGAGCGATATGAAACCTTCGCCCCCTGTGTGGAAGGCTTGCTCCGCGTCGGCTCGCCCAGCAGCATGTTGATTCCGTTGCAGATGATGTCCGAAATCGCCCGCTTGATCGACGGCACCAGCACGTCCATCAGGATATAATTCTTCACGCTGTCCACGTCGCCCGGCATGAATACGCTCCCGGCCCGGCTCAGCCCGCTCTTTTTGCGCTGCTTCACCCCGCCGGTAACCACCTTTTCCGCCCGGTGCTCCGCCGTTTTCTCTTCGGCCTGCCGCTCTTTGTAGCGGTGCGAGTTCGGCTTGTAATCGTCCATCTTTTCTTCCTCTCTTTCTTTGCGCGCAAAAGAAAAGCGAAAGCGCCCTGTGTTTGACGCTTTCGCTCTTTATCGGTTTCCCCTTATTTGATTTCGGGAATGTCGTCCAGATTCACGTCGTCCAAATCGTCCGGCTCAGCCTTCTTCGCTTTGGCCGCCTTCTTCGCCGCAATTCCGCTTGCAATCTTCCTCGCCGTCGGCTTCACCACGCGCTCCCAGAGCACCGCTCCAAGAACCATCGCGCCGCCGAGGGCCAGTCCGGTCTTCACGTTCCTGCCGCCCGAAACCGCAGCGTCCATCGCTTCCTCAGTCGCCTCGCTCGTCATGATTTCGTTGACGTTCATGTCTTCCATCGTTCATTTCTCCTTTCAAATTCGAGGGTTGTTCCTTCATAAGATCCGTTGTAAATTTCGCGGGGGCGAATATGCCCTATACAAGCATCCAATTCACGCTTCAAAAATAGTCGTATTCCGGCGCCACGCTGTAGCTCATCACCAGGCAGGGCGTTCTCCCGTTGGCCAGCTGCGAAGAGAAGCGCAGCTCGATCAGCCCCTTGTTCACGTTCCAGCCCAGCTCGTCGCCGATTTCGACGGTCGGCAGGTCGATTTCCATGTAGAATTCGTTCAGCGAAATATACGGCTCGTTCATCGTCGTCATCTGCCGGTTCAGCTTGTTTTCCGCGCGCCGCAGCGTTTCAATGTCCGAGTAGAAATATCGCCCGAACATCGCGTCGTAGCAGAGCGTCTGTCCGTTCCCTTCGGCCAGCAGAATCTCCCGCTCCGGCGGGTTCTTTTTCACCCGGTCGTGGTCGATCGCTTCCAGCATGCCCGCATCTTTTCGCTCGCCCATCGTTTCAATCACCTTCGCGCGGTAGTCCCGCAGGCTCGTTTCCGCCAGCGTATAGGCCGTGGAGAGGGCCGCGCTGCGCCGTCCGTTCATGGCGCTTGCGCCAATCAGGCAGGCAATCGACGCGCCGCCCGTCACCGCTGCGGGAATATAGCACCGCCCAGCGGCCTGAACCGTCTCCGCGCAGGTCAGTTTTCGTTCGCGCTGCGCGCGCTTTTTCTTGTCGATGCGGCGCATGGCTTCCGGCGTTGCCCGCACGGCGAGAATCGTCGTTGTGATCATGCCGGCAATACCCGTCCCCGTCAAAATTCCCGGGGTGTGGCGTTTGAGCGAGAGCCGCAGTTTTTCAGCGGCGCTCTTCCAGTCCGTCTTTTTCATCTTCTTCATCCTTTCGCTTCAGATAGCGCAGAATATCGCCAATTTCGTTCTCCATCTCCGCCGCGAACTGGTGTGTGAGGAACGCATCCTCGTCCGATTCCGCCAGCACGTCGTCCAGCTCGGAGTACAGGGCGTATACCGTCTCCAGCGGCGGCCGCTCCCTCCGCCGTATCCGGCGGATCAGCTCCCGCACGGCAAAATTGCGATAGACGCATCGCCGCAGCAGCGCGTCCCGCCAGGCCATGGTGAAATATTGCGGGTTGTAATCGCAGCATTCCCGGCCGTATCGCCGCAGCAGATATTCGGCGCGTTCGTTTGTCATGCCCGCCTCAAGCCTCCTTTTTCTCGCCTAAAAAGAAAAAGAGCCCATGCGCGGGCTCCGTTTCCCTTATTTCGTTTCCTTCATTTCGGCCAACGCCATGCGAACTTTTTCTTCAATTTTCGCGTCCGTCTTCCTGTCCTCAACAAAGCTGCTCAGCAAACTCAGCGCAACCCCGCCGATTGTGGCAACAAGACCCAGCGCTTTGATTCCATCCGCTTTCTTCATCGCATCTCGCCTCCTTTCATAATACCGGTTGCTTTTTTCGCGGTCTATTCGTCCACGCCCTCGCTGAGCGAATGCGGCGGGAAGGGCGTGTCGATGGCGCATACGGTCAGCCCGTCGTCCGTCGTGTAGTGCCGGTGTACAAAGTCGATCCAGCTGTAGCCGTAAAGCGATTCCCCGATGTATTGATCCCAGCCGATGTTTTCGCCGTCCTCAACCGGCTCGAGCCGCAGGAACGTCAGCAGCTCGTTCAGCGTCACGTTTCCGCGCAGCACGAAGTTGCGGTTGATGCAGTATTCCGCCGCCATGATTTCTTCCATCGTCCGCTCGAAAAATATCGGCTTTTCCGCGCAGCTCAGGTAAAACGTCTGCGTTTCGTCCCAGGGCGGGTTATCGTCTTCCCGGTCCGCCCGCTCCCGCTCGTCCGCCTCCGCAATCGCGCCGTCCAGCTCGCTCCCGCCAAGCATTGCCGCCTTCTCGCGATAAGTCTGAAACGCCGCTTCCAACGCCGCGTACGCGCTCGTCAGCGCCGCCTGCTGCCTGCGGTTGAGCGCGTTCGCGCCCAAAATGCAGCCGATCGTCCCCGCGCCCATGGCGATGGCGGGCAGATACGCCGGCACCGCCGGAAGAACCGTTTCCCGCCAGGTTGGCCGCTCATCCCGCGCAAGCGCTTCCTGCCGCGCCAGCCAGATCGCGTCCTCCGCCTTCGGCACGGCTTTCGCCGCGAGAACGGCCGTCGCCGCAACGCCTATCGCGCCTACGGCGCTCAAAAGCGCCGCCGTGTTTTCCTTAATCCATTTCGTCAGCGTCATCCTTCTCCTCCTCGCCCGCCGCCGTAATCACGCGGGCAATCTGCGCGTTTCTTATCATTCGCCGGCACATCGGGCAGGGCTCGGGCGCTTCCAGCCGCTTCCCGTTTTCGTAGCCCGCCAGATACAGCGTCGCGCCCCGCATGTCCGCCCGGTTTCCGCTGAGCATCGCGTTCGCCTCCGCATGCACCGCCTGACACAGCTCGTAGCGCTCCCCGTGCGGGATGCCCAGCCGCGCCCGCGCGCATTCGCCTGTGTCGCAGCAGTTTGCAAGCCCGCGCGCCGCGCCGTTATAGCCCGTGGCCACAATCGCGTCCTCCGCCACGATGATCGCGCCGTACTGCCTGCGCAGGCAGGTGCTTCTGCGGGCGACGGCCGCGGCAATTTCCAGGTAATATTTCGTTTTATCCGGCCGCGGGGTCTGGGTCATGCAAAGCTCGCCTCCTTTCGCTTTACGTTAATGTGCAGCTCGTCCCCCTCCACAAGCGCCTCGATCTTGTGGCCTTCCGGGTTGCGCACAAGTCGGCCCAGCATCGTCCTTTTCCCGGCGAAAAGCTTCGCCATCTGCACGGCTCTCCCCAGCCGGCTTTTTTTTCCGTCCGCGATTTTTGTCGGCTCCTGCGGCGGCGCAAGCTGCGGGTCGTCTTCCTTTTCCTTGGCGGACGCCCTGTTTTCCGCCTGCAGCTGCTGGTAGCGCAGCTCCGTTTTCGTCATCTCGCAGCCCGCCTCGTAGGCGACATGGGCCACGACGTAAAGCGCGATCAGCCCAATCGCACCGCCGACCACCGTTTCCGCAAATTTCCGGATCATCTTTTTTTCTCCTTTCGTTTCGCGCGCAAAAATAGAAAGCGCAAGAGGCTTTGTTCACCTCCTCGCCTCTTTCGCTTTGAAATTTAATGGATTCGCTCTTCAATTCGATCGAAAAGTCCGTTAATCGCCTTAATCACCAGTTTCCCCGCCCTGACGCATCCCACTGCCGCGCAGATGCTCAGAAACGCAAAGAAAATTGTGCTTAATAATTCCATAACCTCTATCCTCCTGAAAAATGATTTGTTCTTCCATCGTTTTCATAATACGGCTTGCATTTTTCGCGGAGGTGGAAAAAGAAAAGAGCCCGCATCCTGTCCATCGAAAAACTGACGTTTTTCGACGGTGGAGACCCGCCTTCTAAAACGCTGCGGCGTTTCCGGGCGAAGGCGGGGCGGGGAAAGCATTTTCAACCGCAAACGCAGGCGTTTGCTCCTTTGAAAATGCCCGTTTTCACCGCGCATGTCGCTGAAAACGATTTGAATTCGAGAGGGCTGCGACCCTCTCGAGCTCTCCTACAGATTTTTCAGCAAGTTGAAAGAGCCTTTGTTCAGGCTCCCTCTTTCGAAAAACGTCCGGTTTTAATCCATTCCCAGTCTGTCTCACGAATCTCCTTCCCGATTTCTGCAATCTTGTTCTCTTCCTCCTCAGACCACTTTGTTAATAACAGCACCAGAATCACGCAGATCTGCAGCGGCAAAGTAACCAAACTGGTCAGCACCCACACAAGAATTCTAAAGATTATCACTCCGTCACCTCCGTTAAAATTCGTTCGTTTTCCATAATACGGTTTGCATTTTTCGCGCTCAGATTTCTTTCCGGTCGAACACCGTCTCCCAGCGTTCCCTTGCCAGCGGCTTCATCTTCAGCGCCCACATCATCTGGCGCACCGTTATCGTCGGGTAGATTCCGTCCTTCTCCGGCCGCGCCCGTTCGGCAAACAGCCGCCTGAACCCGGCGTGCAGGTAAATCGCATCCGTCAGCCAGGGATCGATTTCGCCCCACCAGGTGGTTTTCCGTTCCGCGTCGAATCTCTGCTGGATCACGGCCAGCCCCCGCTCGCCGATTTTGTACAGCGTGCAGCGGCTGTAAACCGGATGATCGCAAATATAAATCCTGCCATACTGGCAGGTATAGAATTCCGGCCTTGTAAAATGATAACGCATATGCTGCCTCCCGCAAAAAGGAAGAGGGCTTGCGCGCCCCGTTCCTTTTCTCAAAACCTTATTTGAGAAGGATTCCTTCGCGACTGACCATGTCCGCGAATTCGAGGTGTTTCGCAAAATCGTTCGTCTGAATCGTTTCCCGGAAGTCCGTGTACAATCCCGGTCGGTTGTCAACCGCGTAGACCCTGAAATGGACGGCGCTCCTGTCCGTCATCCAGTCGGCCAGCCGCAGCATGTTCTGCACCGTAATCGCTTCGCCTTCCAGAAACTTACAATCCACGATCTTGAACAGCCTGTCGAACGCATATAGATACACGCGCCTCGTCATTTCGTTTTCATCCTTTCATGTATTGGTTTTCCATAACAGCGCTTGGAAAAACCGCGCCGCCCGCTCTAGCCAAAAAGAAGGAGCCCATGCGTTTTGCACAGACCCCCTCTTTTCGAGTTTTCCGCTTATTTTTTGAACATTCGCAGATGATTCGACAGCCATTGTCCCGTTCTGGATGTGAACGTTCCCGTCTCTTCAAACTTCAGCCCCTTCGCCATCCAGAAGCTTGAAACCGTGACAGGCACAACAATCGCGGCTCCATCCAGCACAATCTTGATGATGCGGTCTTTCCTGCTTTCCTTCAACTGCTCTTCCTTCAGGCGCATCTCGGTCTTTTTCAAGTCCAGTTCCTCGAAACGCATAAAAGATTCGTCTTCGGTCTGCTTCACGCTCATCCGCTGCTTGTGGAGTTCCGTCAGTTTCTGCAGCTGCCATCTGGCCTCCTCGCTTCCCGTTACGGCCTGAGACACCGCCTGAAGCGTCGTCTCGTATTCCCGATCCAGCATCGCCCCAATGTCGTCCATCTTTTCTTCTCCTTTCAAATTTTTTACAGATTTTCTCATAAAAGTCGATGTTATTTACGCGGGATAAAATCTTCGATCCGCACATGAAGCGCCACGGTTTTCCGCCCGTAAATCTTCTTCATTCCGTCCGGATCCAATTCAAGGAAAAGATAGGGCGCCTCGTTCGGATCCGACTGATCCAGCCGGAGATTGCCGATATACCCTTTCCTCTTTCCTATTCTCGCGGCGGCAAAGCCGCACAGCGCGCCCACAAGCAGCCCAATCGCTGCAGCAATCCACTGTTCCATCTTTTCATCCTCCTCATATTGTTAAAATATCACACTTCTCCGTCACCCGCGTCATGATAATTCCGATAAAAAGAAAAATGGAGCCTGTGAGAAGGCTCCGTTTCGGACCGTCAGAACCCTCAAAGGGAGAGCTCGAGAGGGCCGCTGTCCTCTCGAATTCAAATCGTTTTCAGCGGCATGTACGGTGAAAACGGGCATTTTCAAAGGAAGGGAGGCCGGCATGGCCGACTAGGCGGTGAGGACAGTGCGAAGCACTCCGCAATCGCCGTACCCGACGAACGCCGTAAGGCGTTTGGCGGGCGACAGGAGCAAACGCCTGCGTTTGCGGTTGAAAATGCTTTCCCCGCCTCACTTTCGCCTCGTTCGCCCCCGCCCTCTCCTTCGTCGGCGCGGGGGTACGCCCTTTGCGGAGCGTTTCACGCTGTCCTCAAGGGCTAGTCGTCGCTTCGCTCCTCCCTCCAACGCCGCAGCGTTTTAGAAAGTGGGTCTCCCCCGTCGAAAAACGATAGTTTTTTGACGGCTAAGTTTCGCTATTTGCGTCTTTTATCCAGCAGCCAGAAGAACCGCCGGTATATCGTATACCAGACCTCCCTGCAGCAGGGCGGACAGACCGCCGCATAGGACAGCCCCTCCGTAACCGCCCGGACAAGGCAGGGCGCCAGGTCTTCCGCGGATTTTTTCGCGCATTCCTCAATCATATCCATACGGTCCTGAAAGTAAATCCGCGCCTCCGCGCAAAGAGCGGTGGGGTTTGAAGCGCTCTTCGTGTCCGTGCGAATCTGTGCGTTCGATAAATTCGCCGGGAATCCCCGCAGGCGGGCGCGCGCCTTCTTCCATTCCGAATACTGCATGCAGAAGTGCTTCAATTCATAGTATCGATGCCTGGAAATATGATATTCGTTTTTAAGGGACGTTTCCGGCCGGATCACGGTTCCCATGTTTTTTCTCCTTTATCTTAAAAAATCTGTCATTGCTTCTCTCTGTGTGAAGGCGGGCTCCGAGCCCTTGAGCGCACATTAACCCCACCGCTTTCTAATCTAAGTTAAACGCGCTAACTTAGTTTAGGGAGCTATCTGAAAAATCCCCTGAGACTCCATCACGGCGGCTTTTCCGCCATTTCCGCGTCGGGC
>CALDMA010000300.1 GCA_937915075.1 uncultured Oscillospiraceae bacterium | reverse complement strand
CCCATCAGCGTCATTTTTTCGCTGTCTTCCGCCAATCTCAACGCTGTTGCATATGCAAGGCTCATACTTGCGTCGCCGGTCAAACAGCGAAGGTTCTTCAGCATCATGCCAATCCGGCGATTCTGTATCTCAATTTTATCCAGCAGGTGAACGAATGAGCTTATCGACTCCATCCGTCATGACCTCCTCTGTGTAGAATGTGATATCCGGTTCTTCCTGCCCGGAAAAGTTTACAGTTGCAAACAGGCAGGGGACTTTTGGAAGAACCATTTGCGATGCCATGGAGATATTGGGAACAACGAGGATGTATTTCATCTCGTCGTCCTGCGGCTGCAGCAGTTTTGCAAGATGCTGTTCGCCGTCGTACAGTACAACGATCTCGTAGCCAATGTTCTCCTTCAGAAAAAAGATCTGCGACGGGTATACCGCCGGGTAATGCGCCATGGGATCCACATGGTCAATAAAACGCAGCAGTACCCATACGGCAAGGATGATCCTCTGATCCGGCTTGCAAAGTCCATCCAAAGCCAGATAGTAGCCGCCTGCCACATCCGAGATCTGATGCTCCCGCTTCAAGTTGCGAAGGATCTTCTCTGCTGTCTCTGGGGATTTGTCCCGGAGCAAACGGATCACCTGTGTTTTTGTCAGTGCGCCATACTGTGACAGCCATTTGATCACATGGCGTTCATCATCAAGCAGCATATATTACACCTCCAGTTTGTGCGTATTTTCTGTAAAATGCGTATTCTGCGCTGTATGCGTTTTTTCTTTCTGCCGCTCTTTGAGGATGGCCTCCAGTTCGGCACGGTCTGTGGTGATCATTTCTTTTTCCAGCTTAGATGCCTTTATCACCACAGGCACCTTGTTGTTATTGGAGCTGATGAGCGCTTCGCCGCGCTCGAACCGCGTGATGGCGCGGATCTCTGTGCGGGTGAGTTTCAATATTTCCTGTACATACTGTGCCTCATCCGGCTCCAGATTCAGAATAATTTTATTCTTGGAGTTGTTGATGATCGCCCGGCCATATTTGCCGTCCTCCAGGCCAAAGAAATCTGACAGATCCTGCGTGGCAGAAATGGCCGCGCCGCCGAATCCGCGGATGACTTTGAAAATCTCAAGACAAAACTCAGCAGCCGTGCGGTTGGAGCTGGCGCCGATGAGCTGCCAGATCTCATCAATGAAGATAGCCTTGCGCTTGGTGCGGTCAGCCTTAATCTGATCCCACACATAGTCCAGCGCGATGAACATACCAACCGGAAGAAGCTTGCCCTTCAGCTCGGACAAGTCGAGGACGATATACTTGTTGGACAGATCCACATTGGTCTGCCGGTTGAAGCTCTGGGCACTGCCGGTTACGAACCGGCTGATGATCGCTGCCAGCCTTTGGGTCATAGGGTTTTCCTGCAGATGCTTGTGGAGGTCGCCCAAAATGGGCATCCGTTTCACTTTTGGCGGTACAGACGACATATCCGTATAAATGGAGTCATTATCATGGGTGATGCCAAAATCCGCGTAGGTACGGATCAATGCTTCATCCAGCATCTGTTCCTCCTCGTTGCTCATATCCGGGATCAACAGGCCGAAGAAGGTCATGAGCTGCTGGATCTTTCTTGCCAGCATAGAGCCCATCTCCACATAGTCTATCTCGTCGATCAGTTCCATTTCCGGCGATATGGTGTGGCGTATTTCCATCACATTGATGCAGTGCGGAGAGCCCGGCGCGATTTTGATGAACTCGCCGCCGATCTTATTGCAGGCACGGCGAAACTCGTGCCCTTTGATCGGCGCTAAGATATAACACTGAATGCCACGCATTCGCATCCGAAGCGCCAACAGCTGCATGGTGAAGGTCTTGCCTGCACCGGAGGTGCCAAGCAGGTTCAGGTTGGCATTTTTATTGATCTTCGTATTAAACAGATCCACGATGCACAGAGAATTGTTGTATCGGTTAATACCGAGCAGAACGCCGTTATCATCCGACAGTTCGAAGCTGGTGAAAATGTAGCTGGATGCGGCACCGCTGGTCAGTACATTACGCTGCGCCTTTTTCTCCAGTTTTGGTGAGATCTTCAAAAATGGCATCACAGACTGCAACGCAGCTTCCTGCTGAAAGCTGCACTCGCTGGTATACATGTCCATCGACTTGAGCATATCCACCATCTGCTGCTTACGCCACAGCAGTTCCTCATAGGTCTTAGCCGATACGGTGATAAAGACACTCATGTAAAAGAGGTCTTCGTTGTAGTTGGCGATGCCGTTCTTGATAAAATAGCCCGCCTGAATGGAGTTCGTCAGTTCCTCATAGTCAGTACTGGTATCCTGCATGCTCTTGAGCTTGGTACGGTTGAGGCGGATCCGCTGGGCGACCCTGTCTATGGTTCGGCTGCGGTTCTCACGCCGGAGGTGGACATCGATATCAACGCCCTCTCCAGCGTTGATGAGCGAGGACATCCAACCGGCGCGTACACGGCTGGGGTACCCGCCCGCCTTGATGTACAGAAAGGAATAGTACAGCCCGTCCATAATGACATAGTTATAATGACTCAAGTCGATGCCGCGAGGCGCAAGAAAATTGACCATGCGGATCGGTGGCACTGGATCCACACCGATGATTTTCTTCTTCGCTGCCATGGTGTCCACTACCACTCGGTCTATGCGTGAGGAGAATGGCTCGTCTGTACAGGATCGCCGGTTGTAAAACATATAGAGAATTTCTGCTGTCGCTTCATCCGGATCCTTGGGCTGAATGATGCTGTTGCCGCACTGCATGAAATACGCCCGCGCCGTCTGTTCAGCGGCTTGGAGCATACCGCAGATTTTGGCATAGTCATCGCTTTCGTTTCGGCCTACCGCCTCATATTGAAAAATCAGGAAGAAACGCCGCGTCAGTGCCTCCCGATTCCCCACATCCTTGATAAGCCCAATGTAATCTTTGCCCAGTTCCTTGCATTGCGGATTATCCTCATGTTCTAATTCCTTGCGGATCATAGATATATGCTTGTCCGAGTCCGCACGGCGCGTAATGGATTTGAACTGCAGCCGCATGGGGGATATCTTCAACCAGCTGGCAAAACTGGAGATGATATTAAACTGCTCTTCATCGGAACGCAGCGTAAAGTTGATCGGCTCGACTTCAAGGATCTTAATATATCGGTTATCTGTCGTTTCGATGATCCCGTTTTTTAGATCCCGAATGGGCAGATAATCCTGCACGAATTCGGCTTTTCTTTTTCTTTGGCTTCTGCTTCGGTTTGTTTTGGCCATAGCGATACCCGACCCTCCTGAAATGTAGTTTTCTGCGGTGCGTTCCAAAATAGATGATATGCCCGATATACTGAAACAGCGAACCGCCATCCACACCCATTGCCGAAACTACTGCCAACGGCAGCAGCGTGACCGTCATAACCACGATACGGATGGTAGTGGGCATGGGAATCAGTGTCAGTTCCGGATAACCCAAAGCCAGCACAAGGATCACCGTTTCAACAGCGTTTCTGGTTTCAATCATCCCGCCCAGCAACTTGCCGCTGTCCGTATAGTTTGCGGGAATGGCATACACATTGTTGTATTCTTTGTCGTTCAAATTTCTTCACCGTCCTGCTCTGTATTGAATTTCGATTACCGTCCATCGAATCAGTCTTAATAACTGAATTTTTATTGTGTTCTCACTCGCCTGACATAGAGGTGTTTTCTTCGGACGAAACGCTTGCCACCGGCGCATCATAGTCAACGATGCTGAGGCGTCGATAGGAAAGATCTCCCTCGTAGCTGGGCGTATTCAGAATGACACCAATGCCGCCGGAGGAATGCACCCACATGCGCGTTCCATCCTGACTGTATCCGGCGAAAATGAGTACATGTCCCCAGCCGCCCTCATCGGCCAGAAATCCGAGGTCACCCGGAAGCAGCTCCGATGCAGAGACAGCGTAGGTGTTCGGATACTGTCCGTTGCAGCCTGCACCAATCTCAACATCGACCGCTGTGTTGAATACCCAAGTGGTAAATCCGCTGCAATCAAGGCCGTAAGGCCGTATTGTGCCGGTGGTAGAGGACCCTGCGGCTGTCACAAGCCGCGGGGTATTCCATGCATCATTCCACCCCGGTGCCGACTTACCGCCCCAAAAATATGGAACTTTTCCCACCAATGACAGCGCTGTGGTCAGAATGTGCTTCCTCATGGGGCTGCAATTCTGCGCGTTGACAAAGGCAAGGAGTTCTGCATCGGTCAAAGGCACCATCTGACCATTACCCAGCGTTCCATATAGCGTCATTTTTAAGGCATTAGCCATTTTCTGAATTGCTTCTCCGTAAGTTACCTGAAACTGGTCATAGGTCGCGGAAGCATCGATCCCAAAGGCATGAATGATAACGCTGTTATCGAATGGGTGGATCGTACATTCCACATACTTCACAGTTTCCGTTTCCGGGGAGGATCCATCGGTGCTGCTCCGTTCCACCTCTCGCTCTATCGAGGTTACCGGAAACATACTGTCGGCAACGCTTTGGAGTTTTTCTAACATATTTTCCTTGCTGGTGCCGCGTTGCTGTAAGGATGCCGAGTATGCTGCAAGAATATAGCTGACATCGTACCCGGCGGAACTCTGTGCGTAATTGACCAGTACATCCATCGACAAATCGTAGTCGTACTCGCCATCACGGATGATCTGTTCTACTTTGGAAAGAGCCGCATTGTATCCCTCTTCTATGACCGCAGAAATATCGGCAGCAAGGTCGTTGTAGGATTCCAACAGAGTGGTGGGATTTTCTGCGCTTGCTGCAGAGCCATTCAGACCGAATATGCTGTTTGTAACAACGCTGGGCAGCGAAACGATCAGGACAATGATGATAAGGAAAAGCAGACAGATACAGACGAGTATCTTGAAAAGCGTGTGGCGTAATGCCCATGCCGCCGATAAAATAGCACCCCATGGACCGGCTGCGGCGGTTCCTGCGGCTAACTCAGCTGCGGCCTTGCCGCCCTCTACGCTCGCCTGTACTGTTGTGGCTGCTGCAGCTTGTTTTGCGCTCTCGTTTCTGGCTTCTTTGGCAGCTCTGGCTATCTGTTTGGCAGCCTCACCGTAATTATCGCTGCCATCGCCTAACTGCCGTTTATCTGGTTCGGCCATTCTTGCTTTCCACCTTCCTTGTATGTACCTGAAGCTGTACGGAATTACCGGCTTCTACGCCCGAATACAGGCAAGCAGCCGGGCGGATATTATCCGCTCCGACTGCTTGCCGCTGCATTTATTTCTTTCGCTTTGGTGCCTTGATACCATTGTCTGCGCGCTTCTCCGGTTCCTTGAAACGGCTTGGTGTACTTTTATACCGAACCGATTCAACAGTCACCGTTCGGATGTTTTCACCGTCATAAACGGGCTTCCCGTGATCAAACACCGGCTTACGTTCCACAGAGGCCTCTCCATGGATGGCGATCCACTGCTGCCCCTTGGCATCCTCATACACCTGATAGTCTCCACGCGGTGCGGCAAATCTGGCTGTGTCGTAGAAGGCGGTGCCGGATCCATCGGCGTGGCGGACCTCAAAGTGACCATCCTCCCAGTGGGTGCCGTCAACCTGCGTGACCTGTGGCTCAAAACCGGGCATGAAGTCGCGGAAGGCGGCCTGATTATACGCATCAGCTGCGTCGCCCTGCTCGAATACAGGCGCTTCTGCATGCTGCTGCATAGCATACCAGTCCACGCCGTTCGCCGCCTGCATAATGGTGTGCGGCGCATCCGGTTCGTCGTAGTAAGCACTGCAGTACCAAAGGCTGTTTCCGCCCTCCGTACTGGCCTCCATGACGCCGTCGCCCACACTGCGAAGAACTGTATCGCTTGCGGCACCTGGGAAAGCAGCTGCAACCTGTTCGGACTCAGCGGGGCTGCCGGTAAACCCAGGCATGTCATAGAAGGCGTTGCGGCCTTCACCACTGGCCATCTGATACCATGTACTGCCGTCTGCAGCTGTAACAATGGAATGGGGATCAGCGGGCTTTTCGAACTGTGCAGTGTTGAACATTTCAACGCTGCTGGTCTTGCCGTCTGCGCCGGTTGCTGTTGTGCTGATGTGTCCGCCGCTGATTTGTGTTCCCTTGAGCGTTTGCCCCATAAATTGGGGCATATAGTTTCCGAGGCTTCGGTCAGCAATCTCCCCCGCGATAGTGCCGGCAGTTTCCGCAGGCCGTGCCGCTACGGAGGAAATGGACTCACTCGTAAGTGCTGCACCGTTTCTGGCGGCCATCCCGCCAAAAATTCGCCCAACGAATCCAACACTTCCACCCATGCCCATGCGGGTACCGCCGTCAACGACAGCATCCCGGACATAGCTGTTTCCCTTGAACTTGCTGGCAAAGCCAGCAGCAAACCCGCTGGCTGCGGCGCCGGTTCCCGTGGCGGCAGAACCACCCTTGCCGAACACGCTGCCTGCGCTCTTCGCGCTGTGTCCGACTCCGCTGATCACTCTTGCGGCCATCAGCAGTTCCATGCCCATGCTGGAGCCAGTCTGCGCTACATTGAGTCCCATAGCAGCCATATAACTGTCGAATTTCTGCGCAGTTTTGAGAAAAGCCAGCGCACAGAATAGCCACAGAAAAACGGAACCCTGTCCCGAACTCAATGCACCGCCGTTTCCGATATACTGGCCAACCGAGGAATTGAACCCCCGAATGAACCAGACATTCATGACCAGCAGCAGAAGCTGCGAGCCGACCATTCGGCACCAGCTTTTGAATACTTGGTTTGTTGCCTTGGAACCACCCATGCAGAACGCCAGTGGAGAAGTGTAGCACAGCACGCCGACCACGACATAGCGTTCGACTGCTTCCAGAAGCAGCTTGAAATAATTCCAGCCAAGCGCAATCAAGAGAATCAGGATCAGTATAGGCCCGACAATGGTCACGGTCGATACGATCGTAACCAGCCCGTTGGTCAAAACCTGTTCCACGCCAGCAAATGTGAAGTCTTCCGCTGTCATGCTCACATCCATCAGCGCCGTATAGGGCGCTCTTGCAATATCGAGCGTCAGCATGAAAATTGGTTTAGCGTATCCGATCAACAGTGCAAACATTGCACTACGCGCCACCAACTGCCATGGGTTCTCGGCTTCAGTGATCGGGCCTCCGAAAGCACGGAACAGCTGCCAGACCACAATGAGGAAAAGAATTGCCCAAGCCGTGTACTGCATCACCTCAAACGCTCTGGGAACGAAGGGGAAGTATTCTTCCATTGCCACCATATCCGTTCCCAACGCGTCGAGGAAGAGTCCGGAAACAGCATCCATGATCTGTGACGCAATACTGGAAATCCAAGTTACGATTCCTTCAAAAATCCAGTCTAAGATGGCCGTTCACCTCCTGTCTGGTTCTGAACCCTCATCATCAGCCTGTATACTGCCCGCCGGCGATCAGCGGCTGAAGATATGCAACGATAAAGCCGAGTGTGTTCAGAATGATCCAAGTCACGACGACACGCTTGAGCCAACTGGTGGCTTCATCCACTGCGCGCTGATTTCGACTGATCATACGCACCAGCAGGGCAATGGCTGCTACGGTTACGGCAACAATGGTGCTGATCCCGACCAGCTGGCCGTAGATATCCTGCATAATCGTAGAAAAACGATCCCAAATGGTTTCGGCCATTACCGGCTGGACAGAAAGGATCATCGCTGATGCAGCTGCAACCAGTGTCCAGTATGCGTTTTTCAATCGTTGGCTGCCTGATACAAGTTCCTTTGACATGCTTTAACCTCCTGTTTTTCGATTCGACACACAAAAAGGCACCGTTCTCGGCGGCAGAACTGCCGCACAGAAACGGTGCCTTAAAGTGTGCTCCTACTATCGGACGCTAACAGTATAGCACATTTGCATTTACATGTCATCGGCGCGAACCTTGCCATTTTCTCTGCCTTTTTCTGTGCCATCCATTATGCCCTTTACCAGTTTTCCAGAATGGTCAACACTTCCAGCCAGGAATCTACCTCACCGGCGGGAGCCGACCAGAGCCGCAAAGCAATGATGTTGATCGCCTGCGTGCGGAGCCTGTAGTAATGGCGTGCGGAAATGTCCAAACGATACAGGAGTTCCTCGTGAGTCAGCTTGTCCGGCCCCAGAAAGGTCATGTAGATAATGTCATACATTTTGCGCCCATTGACAGGTTTGGATTTCAGAATGCTGACTGCTTCATTGAGCCGATCGACTAACAGGCGGGACCGGCGGATACTTTCCATCCGGCTTTCCAACTTCCGATTGTTCATTCCAAGCTCCAAATCGATTCGATCCAAGAGCGTATCAAGATCCCGCAGCGGATGGTCCAGCTCTTCCGCCACATCGGAGGGGAAGCATTCAAGCGTCCAGAGAATGGTTCGATAGTGCTGCAGCAGGAGGAAGGTGTTATGGTACATACTCTTCTTCCTGTCCTTTTTTGCCTGCCTGACTCGATCATCGTCAATGGTCGGGTCTCCCAAGATCCCGCGCTTGGTCAAAAGCTCGATAAATGCAGCAGATTGCTGCGAAAGCTTATTTTCCTGCTGTTCGTAAAGCGACTTACTGCTGTTTTCGTTTTTACTCATGTCGATTCTCCTTTTCATTGTCGCAAGCGCATAAAAAATCCGCAGGTACGCACGGTCCGCGGATGTGATTTGTATCTATGCGCCCTGTTCTAATACTCATACCTCTGCAGTCATAGATACAGTTCTGACAATTCCAACACAGAGAAAAATACGCGCGTATTATAGGGGACGGAAGTGCAATGCGATTTTCCGATGCCTGTTCAGTATAATCCGATACGGCCTGTGCCAAGATCCTGCGGCTGTACCAGAGGATCATCTTGTTCAGGCGGGTGTTGTCCGAACCGGCGATATGCGTATTATCAGCACAAATACGCATTTCCCCAATAATGCGTTCAATCTCCGTGTGGGTTGGCAATGAAACCTCCATATCCAGTGGATACAGTTTATTAAAAATGAGACAGCCGTAGGAGCCGGGCAGACGATACAGAGCGAAGACATCCCCATGCTTCTGAAAAAATCTCCATACCTTTGTCTTTTCCCAACCCCAGCGCCGTCCCAAGGCTTCCAATGTCAAAGCAGCACCAAATCGTCCCAATTGGACGGCCGGTGCCAGATAAGAAAACACATTGCCGGTCTCCCGCCAAACTGTGTGGCACCAGAGATCCAGCCAAGCGTCTGATTCGCCGAATGTGTAATGTTGTTCTGCAAGCCGCTGCGTAATGCTGCGGGGAAGGCAGAGAAAGCCATAGCCATCTGTTGCGTAAACTGCTCCGTTCATGCATTCGGCACCAGAGCATTTTATGACCCAATCGGTGATGGTATATTCCAACTTCTTCGTTTTCTCGTTTAGCGTGTAATGCACGTATCCAAACCGTTGCAGTGTATTCATGATGTCTATGGCTTCTGCGCGACTTTTAACGCCCAGAATGCTCTTTAATCCAACCACTCCGCCAGACCACATCCCGGGCACAACATCGTTTGTGTAGCCGCAGTATCGGACCTGTCCCTTGCGAAATGCTGCACGCGCGGCCAGCTTCGCCCAATAGCCCATAATTCCTTTGCCGGACGGCATACAAGCTCTGGGTAGTTTGACCCACTGATATTTGAGCAGGCATTTCGGCATAGCAGCGTTCTCCTTCCTATGGCTTGATATAAAGACAGGGCAGTCTCCATGTTAAGAGGCTGCCCTGCAAATGGTAATTAAGTTCATTCGAAATGTGTAAACTATGTTCGATGTAAAACGATAAGATAGAGGAGGGTGGTCTATTTACATATCTTCAGTTCGGAACAAATATGGCCGAATTTATTGTTTTGTTCCCATTTCGGAATATTTTGTTGACGCAGACCATATTATTCGCAATAGTTCCGCAATAAGATAAAGCAAAAAGCAGTTTTGCGGTTTATAATCGCAAAACTATTTGACTTTTGACTTGGATTGCGGTATGCTATATACAAACGGAGGTGGTCACAATGATTTACAGGCCCTTATATGTAGATAAGATTATGGCTTATGTAGATACACCATTTGTAAAAATCCTTACAGGAGTACGCCGTTGCGGTAAGTCAACGATCCTGAAAATGATTATTGAACGGTTGAAAACGCAGCGGGGTATTCCGGAGGATCGCATTGTCAGTTGCCGCTATGACTC
>CALDMA010000299.1 GCA_937915075.1 uncultured Oscillospiraceae bacterium | reverse complement strand
TTGCAGGCGCTCGTCGGGTCCATGAGGACGATCCACGGGATGTTGCAGTCGTATTTTTCGGAGTTTGCCCGCGCCTGCTGAAAGCCGCGGAAGCCGCCCTCATAGGCGGCGGCCGTCAGGAAGGTCCTGAGAAGATAGGGATCGCATTCGCGCAGCAGGCGCTCGGCATAGTGCGCCCACTTGCTGTTCGGGTCGTTTGCGATCCGGTGCAGCATCGCAAAGGTCTCCGGCTCCCAGACGCTCGAGTGGATCTTCTGCACCATACTGACAAAGTCGTCGGCGACTTTGCCGACGTCCTGCGTTTGGCTTTTTTTGATGAGTGAGTCGAGCATCGTCTCAAACGCCTTGCGTTCGGCGGCATGGGCGAGCTTTTCGGTTACGGTCATGATTCCGTGCGCTCCTTTCAGCGTCCTGTTTGTGATCAAAATTTTGCCGCGTTCGGCGGCCTTGTCATTTGTTCCCCCATGGTAGCATTTGCAAAAGGAGGCAAAAATAGACAAACCGGCGCATTTCACCCAAAAATCGGGCATTCGCCGAAAATTGCCCAAATCGGTGCTCTTGCGGAAATTACGGAAGCAGCGCTATAATAATGCCGCAGAACGAAAAAAATGCCGCTGCTTCCGTTTTGGAAAGCAACGGGAGGGAGGGATCACTTTGGAGCAGAATACAGTCCCGGCGAGAGCGGCAGACGAGCGTCTTGACGCGCTGCTGGGCCATCGCGGCGCGGCGACCGTTTCGCTGCTGTTTGCCCTGTCGGACGGCGCGAAGCGCTTCGGCGTGCTCCGCTCACAGATGGGGCGGATGTCGCAGAAAACGCTGGTGGCGGAGCTGCGGGCGCTGGAGCAGCTCGGCGCGGTGGAGCGCATCGTTTTCGCGGAGATCCCGCCGCGCGTGGAATATTCGCTGACCGCGGCGGGCGAGGAGTTGGTCCCGCTGCTGCGCGCGGTGGAGACATGGTGCGCGAGACGCACGGGAAGGATGGAGTGAGATGGCAGTACGCACCAAGCAGGCGATCCGGCAGGCGTTCATTGAGCTGCTCAACGAGCGTCCGCTCGACAAGATCTCCGTGAAGGACATCGCCGAGCGCAGCACGGTGAACCGCAATACGTTCTATTACTACTACGCGGACATTTACGCGCTGGTGGAGGAGATCTTCCAGACGGAGACGGAGCTTTTCATGGAAAAGCTGCGCGGCTACGCCTCGTGGGAGGAGGCGTTCCGCGAGGCGACCGCCTTCGCGTCCGGGAACAAGCGGGCGGTGTACCACCTGTTCAACTCCGGCAATCGGAGCATTCTGGAGCATTACTACCATAAGGTCACCTACGCCGCCATGCTCTCCTATGTGCGCGGGCAGGCCGAGGGCCTGAACGCCGCCGAGGAGGACATTCAGGCGCTCGCGCGGTTTTACGCCGCGGCGCTCTCCGGCATGACCGCCGACTGGCTGCGCGGCGGCATGAAGTCCAACGTGAACGACCACATCGACCGGCTGGGCCGGCTGCTGGAGGGCAACATCCGGCAGGCGCTCGAGCGCAGCTGCCGCTGATACGAAAAAAGGAAGGCCGACCCCGCCGGGGTCGGCCTTCCTTACATCTTACTGTGCGCCTGCGGGAGCGGGCAGGGCGTATTTGGCGGCGTAGCGCTCAAACTCGCTGCGGAAGGCGTGTGTGTCGCTGTGTGCCGCGCGGAGCGTTTCGTGCAGATTGAGATTGTGCTGCGCGGCGTCGATGACGCAGCCGGCGATGTTGGAGCAGTGGTCGGAGGTGCGCTCAAGGTTCGTGAGCAGATCGGACCAGACAAAGCCGGCCTCGATGCTGCAATGCCCCTGCTGCATCCGCAGGATGTGGCGCGTGCGCAGCTGCTCCTTGAGCGTGTCGATGACCTGCTCGAGCGGCTCGACCAACTCGGCGAGAGCGACGTCCTGCCGCTCGAACGAGCGCAGCGAGAGGTCGAGGATCTCCCGGATGGCGGCGGCGAGCACGTCGTATTCGCGCGCAGCGGCGGCGGAGAAGGCGAGCGACTTGCCGCGCAGCTCCTCGGCGGATTCGAGAATGTTCACGGCGTGGTCGGAAATGCGCTCAAAGTCCCCGATGGACTTCAAAAGCTCGGTGGCCTCCTCGCTCTCGTCCACGCCCATTTTGCGGGCGCTGAGCCGGACGAGATAGGTGCCGAGGATATCTTCATAGTGGTCGCAGCGCTCCTCGTCGTCGCGGATGCCTTGGGCGAGCGTGTCGGTGTATTCGGTGAAGGAGAGCAGAGCGTTGTTCAGCGCGCGCACGGCGCACTGCGCCATTTCGCAGGCGACGGCGCGGCTGCGGCTGAGCGCCAGCGAGGGTGCGGCGAGCAGACGCTCGTCCAGCTCGGCGACGGTCTCCGCGCTCTTGCTGTCGGGGACGAGGCGGATGGCGAGCTTTTCGAGCAGGTCGCCCGCGGGCAGCAGCATGGCGGTGCAGAGAAGATTGAACACCGAGTGCGCCACGGCGATGCCGGCGCGCGTGGCGCTCTCATCGAGCAGCGCGGGAGCAAGGACGGCGCGGACGACACAGAACACAGTCAGCAGCACGGCGACGCCGATGACGTTGAACAGCAGGTGGACGACCGCCGCACGGCGGGCGTTTTTGTTCGTGCCGACGGAGGAGAGCATGGCGGTGACGGTGGTGCCGATGTTCTGCCCCATGATGATGGGAATGGCGGCGGCGTAGCTGACCGCGCCGGTAGAGGCAAGCGCCTGCAGGATACCGACGGAGGCGGAGCTGGACTGGATGATGCCGGTGAGCACCGCGCCGACCAGCACGCCGAGGATCGGGTTCCGGAAGGCGAGGAAGAGATTCGTGAACGCGGGGACCTGCGAAAGACCGGAGACCGCGCCGCTCATCGTCTCCATGCCGAACATGAGCGTGGCAAAGCCGAGGAGGATGGTGCCGGTGTCCTTTTTCTTCGCGTCCTTACAGAACATATAGAAGATGATGCCGATGAGCGCGAGGACGGGTGTGAAGGAGCTGGGCTTGAGCAGCCGCAGCCAGACGCTCGAGCTCTCGATGCCGCCGAGGCTCAGAAGCCACGCGGTGACGGTGGTGCCGACGTTCGCGCCCATGATAACGTTGATGGCCTGCCGCAGCGTCATCAGCCCCGAGTTGACAAAGCCGACGACCATGACGGTGGTGGCCGACGAGCTTTGAATGATCGCCGTCACACCGAGACCGGTCAGGAAGCCGACGAGCGGCTTGCCGGTCATCCGGTCGAGCAGCGAGCGCAGCCGGCTGCCCGCACGGCGCTCCAGCGCCGCGCCCATCAGGCTCATGCCGAACAAAAACAGCGATAGGCCGCCGAGCATCGTCAGAAAATCAAAAACATCCATATTCCATCCCTCTTTTGCTTCCTTGATCTTACCCATTCTTGACCAAGTTAAAGCATACGGGAGAAATGTCAAATCCGTTACCGCACTTTTGTAAAATCCGTGTAAAATGAGCAGCACCTGCCGGACGACAGGTGCTGCTTTGCGATGTGTGCTTTTGTTCAGCTGATCCACTCGGCGCCGTTGATGTTGTAATCGCCCCACACGCCGTTATTGTTCTGCACGGCGACGCACTCCGAGAAGCCGTAGGCGCCAAGCGCCGTGCGCCACTTGCTCGCGTCGAAGCTGACGGTATTTTTGACATTGTACTGCGCCATGGACGGCGTCTCACCGCCCTCCGCGCTGTCGGGCAGGTTGAACACGACCGGATCGTCGGTCTCGGTGATGGTAAAGAGAATGCCGTTCTCCCACGCGGGGAAGACGTCCTCGCCCGTGAGGCCGCTGATGTAGCCCTCCTCACAGAGCTGCTCGTAATTCAGCTCCAGCGGCATGGCGTCATGTGCCTGCGCAAAGGTCCACGCCACCGCGCTGCGCTCGGCGGGCGTGAGCGAGGTCGCGGCAAGATCGACGCTGATATATTTTACGTCGCCGTTCAGCCCCTCGTCCTTGCCCCACAGGTCATCCAGCACGCGCAGATAGAGCGCGCAGCGGTCGTCGAATCCGTCGGGCAGGACGGTGATGCGCTCCACCCCGCCGAACAATGCGGGATAGCTCTCCAAAATATCGCCGCCGAAGGCGACCTCGACCAGCGCGCCGACCGCAAGCTGACCGTCGTCGAGCAGCTCGCCAAGCTCCGCCTGATCGTGCTCGAGCGAAAGCTCGCCCGCGTCGAGCGTGTAGATGCCGCCCCGCTCGCTGTCCACATCCGCGAGCAGCAGTACGTTGTCATCACTGACCGATACCACACGGCAGCGCGACACGGCGCTTTGATCGACCACGCTGTCCTCATCGTCCGGCGCGGGTGGACAATAGGATTGTCCCGCGCAGCCCGCGAGCAGGGCGCAGAGCAGGGCGAGGGAAAGCAAAAGGGAAAGGCTTCGTTTCATGGAAATGACCTCCTCGAATGGTTTCTGCTTCCTTAGACGGACGGGAAGAAAATTTTGTTCCCGGAATTTTTACAAAATCGCGGGGAAATGGGCTTGACATTCCGAAGAAAAGGTGGTATTTTGACCTTTCTTAATTGGGCGACGCCCAATCGGGAGTTGAAGAAAGCGCCCCGCTGTGCTATGCTGAAGGACAGAAAAGCACAAGGGAGGACTGACTGTGACCGCATCACCCTACATTGCCGTCGTCGGCGGCGTGAACATCGACATCGGCGGGCGGAGCGACGCCCCGCTCGTCGCCGGGGACTCGAACCCCGGACGCATCCGCTCGAGCCTCGGCGGCGTGGGCCGCAACATCGCCCACAACCTCGCCCTGCTCGGCGCAAGGGTCAAGCTTATCACCGCGCTCGGCGCGGACGACGGCGCGAAGCGCGTTGAGGCGTCCTGTGCCGATCTCGGCATCGACCTGACGGACAGCCTGTATGTTCCCGACGGCGCGACCTCGACCTACCTGTTCCTCGCCGACAGCAACGGCGACATGGCGCTCGCCATGAACGATATGGCCATCTATGAGCGCCTGACGCCCGCCTTTTTGGAGACGAAGCTAAATACGCTCAACGCCGCCGCGCTTGTCGTGCTCGATACGAACCTCAGCGCGGAGAGCATCCGCTATCTCGGCGAGCACTGCACCGCGCCGCTCTTTGCCGATCCCGTCTCGGCGGCGAAGGCCGGAAAGCTCGAGCCGATCCTCGGGCGGCTCCACACGCTCAAGCCCAACCGTATGGAGGCCGAGCTGCTCTCCGGCGTGACGGTCACGGACGAGGCGAGTCTCCGCCGCGCGGCGGATACGCTGCTCGCCGCGGGATTGCAGCGCGTCTTTCTCTCGCTTGGCGCGGACGGCGTGCTCGCCGCCGACCATGAGAGAAGGGTGCATCTGCATAACCTGCCCGCGCGCATGGTCAACACCACCGGCTGCGGCGACGCCTTCATGGCCGCCGTCGCCCGCGCGTTCCTCGACGGCGCGGATCTTGAGACCGCCGCGAAGCGCGGCCTTGCCGCCTCTGCCATCGCGATGGAGAGCGCCGACACCATCAACCCCGCCATGAGCCCTGCGGCTGTGGCTGAAAGAATACAGTAATTTCAGAAAAGGAGTCATTTCTCATGAACCGTTATCTTGACATTGCCCCTGAAGTAAAGGAAGCGCTGGACGCCGGCAAGCCCGTCGTCGCGCTTGAGTCCACCATCATCTCCCACGGTATGCCCTATCCCCAGAACGTGGAGACCGCCCTCAAGGTCGAGAGCATCATCCGCGAGGCGGGCGCGGTCCCCGCGACCATCGCCATCATCGGCGGCCGCCTGAAGGCGGGCCTTTCCAAGGAAGAGATCGACTACCTCGGCAAGACCGGCGCGGGTATCCCCAAGGCGTCCCGCCGCGACCTGCCTGTGCTCGTCGCGCAGGGCAGGGACGGCGCCTGCACCGTCACCACCACCATGATGATCGCCGACATGGCGGGCATCCGCGTGTTTGCCACCGGCGGCATCGGCGGCGTACACCGCGGCGCGCAGGAGACCTTCGACATCTCCGCCGACCTCGAGGAGCTGGCCGACACCTCCGTCATGGTCATCTGCGCGGGCGCGAAGTCCATTCTTGACCTCGGTCTGACGCTCGAATACCTCGAGACCCACGGCGTGACCGTCATCGGCTACGGCACCGACGAGCTGCCCGCGTTCTACACGCGCAAGTCCGGCTTTGGCGTGGACTACGAGCTTGATACTCCTGCCGAGCTTGCCAAGGCGTTCCACGTCAAGCGTGAGCTGGGTCTGCGCGGCGGCCTGCTTGTCACGAACCCCATCCCCGAGGAGTATTCCATGGACAAGGCCGTGATCGACAAGGCCATTGCCGAGGCCGTCGAGGACGCGAAGAAGGACGGCATCCACGGCAAGGCCACCACACCCTATCTGCTCGCTAAGATCAAGGATCTCACCGGCGGCGACAGCCTGGATTCCAACATCCAGCTCGTGTTCAACAACGCACGCCTCGGCGCTGCCGCCGCGGTGGAGCTGGCGAAGCTCGAGCGGTGAGCGGGGCGCTCTCGCTCGGCGTGATCGGCGGGGCGGACGGCCCGACGGCGGTATTTGTCACGGGCAGCCCTGCGCCGCTCGTCATCTATCTGCTTGTCATCAACGTGCTGGCCTTCGCCGTCTACGGCTGGGACAAGGCGCGGAGCAAGGTGCAGGGCGCGCGCCGCGTGCCGGAAAAGACGCTCTTTCTGCTCGCCCTTCTCGGCGGCAGCGTGGGAGCCATTCTCGGGATGCGTGTCTGGCACCACAAAACGCGCCATTGGTACTTCAAATACGGCCTGCCGGCGATCCTGCTCGCGCAGCTCGCGCTGGTCTGGTATCTCGGCGGCCTGAATTAAAACAGAGGAGGACCCTTCCATGAAGCGGATCACAAAGCAGGAGACGCTCCCGGTGCTCGCCGTGCCGGAGGCGCTGAGCGTGCCGGAGCTGACCTATCCCGCAAGGCTCGGCAAGCGGGCGGTCGTGCAGGTGCTGCGCAAGGCGGACGTGAAAAAGGCCGCACTGGCCGTCGGCGGGACGGCGCTGGCGCTCTCCGTCGTGAGCGCGGTCGGAAAGCGGCAGTTCTATAAGCGCATCGTCGCCTCGGAGCTGAAGCGCCAGCTGGCGGTCGTGAACGGCAAGCTCGACAACCTGCAGGCGCAGAACGAGGCTCTGCGCGCGGAGCTTGCGCGGTTGAAGCAGGAAAAGTGAACCGGACAGAAAAAGGGAGCCGAAGCATCGCTTCGGCTCCCATTTCGGCTTTCAGCCGCTTATCGGTTCGGCTGCAGGTTGGTGCGCGCGTGCGCGCAGATGGCGTCGTAGGTCTGCTGGCTGATGTCGTGCTCGATCTTGCAGGCATCCTCCTCCGCGGTCGTGGCGTCCACGCCGAGGGCGATGAGGAAGGCAGTGAGCGTTTTGTGGCGGTCGAGCATTTTGGCGGCGACGGCCATGCCGGTCTCCGTGAGCGTGATGAGCCCGTCCTTATCCATCGTGATGTGCCCGCTCTCCTTGAGACGACGCGTGGCGTAGGTGACGCTCGGCTTCGTCACGCCGAGGTGCTCCGCCACGTCAATGGAGCGAATGTATCCGTGCTTGAGCTTCATCATCAGCATGGACTCGAGATAGTCCTCCGACGCGCGTAAAATTTCCATCGAATTGCACGACCCTTCCGGTTAAAAGTATTCTTAGGTTAACACAGTTTAACCAAAATTGCAAGCGGCAAAAAAATTTTGAAAAAGACTATTGACAAGAAAGGGTTAGACGTGTTAAACTGCGCACTGGTTAGAGGTAATTAACACTTTAGCCATTCTTTTTCACTATCGGTTAGAGCTTGCTAACCAAAGAACGGGGAGGGAATACCATGATGCCGCTTGCACTTGCCAATGTCGGCGAGGAAAATCTGATCCTCCGAGTCGGCGGAAGTCCGGAGCTGCGCAAGCACCTCGAGGACCTCGGCTTTACCCCGGGCGGGACCGCCACCGTGGTCGCCGCGATGGGCGGAAACATCATCGTCAAGATCAAGGAATCCCGCGTGGCCATCAGCGAAGAGATGGCGCGCAAGATCATGATTTGAGCGCAAATAATTTTGAAATAGAAGGAGAGAGGAACATGAAAACTCTGCGAGACGTCCAGATCGGCCAGACCGTCAAGGTCGTGAAGCTGCACGGCGAGGGTCCTGTCAAGCGCCGCATCATGGACATGGGCATCACCAAGGGCACCGAGGTCTTTGTCCGCAAGGTAGCGCCTCTGGGCGACCCGATGGAGGTCACCGTGCGCGGCTACGAGCTGAGCCTGCGCAAGGCGGATACCGAAATGATCGAAGTGGAATAAAGCAAGTCATAAATTTTTGCAGATCGGTTCAAGCGCTTGAACCGGAAGGAGCATGATATGGAAAAGCAGATCAAAATTGCCCTTGCGGGCAACCCCAACTGCGGTAAGACGACACTGTTCAACGCGCTGACGGGCTCCAACCAGTTCGTCGGCAACTGGCCCGGCGTCACCGTGGAGAAGAAGGAAGGCAAGCTCAAGAAGCATGACGACGTCATCATCATGGACCTGCCCGGCATTTACTCCCTGTCCCCCTACACGCTGGAGGAGGTCGTTGCCCGTAACTACCTCATCACCGAGCGTCCCGACGCCATCCTGAACATCATCGACGGCACGAACCTCGAGCGTAACCTGTACTTAACGACCCAGCTCACCGAGCTGGGCATCCCCGTGGTCATCGCCATCAACATGATGGACGTGGTCCGCAAGAACGGCGACCAGATCAACGTCGCCGAGCTCTCCCGCGAGCTGGGCTGCGAGATCGTCGAGATCTCCGCGCTCAAGGGCGACGGCGTGATGCAGGCGGCGGAGGCCGCCGTCAAGGCTGCTGAGGGCGGCAAGACCATCCCGATGCACACCTTCTCCGGCCCTGTGGAGCATGCCATCGCGCACATTGAGGAGGCGGCGGTCCACAATATGCCCGAGGAGCAGCAGCGCTGGTACGCCATCAAGATCTTCGAGCGCGACGACAAGGTGCTCGAGAAGCTGACCATCCCGGCCGAGACCATGCAGCACATCGAATCGGACATCAAGGCCGCCGAGACTGAGCTGGACGACGACGCCGAGAGCATCATCACCAACGAGCGCTACGTTTACATCGCACAGATTATCAAGGGCTGCTACAAGAAAAAGAACCACGGTCAGCTCTCCGCCTCCGATAAGATCGACAAGATCGTCACCAACCGCTGGCTGGGCCTGCCCATCTTCGCGGTCGTGATGTTCCTTGTGTACTGGGTCGCTATGGTCGGCGTGGGCGCGCCCGCGACCGACTGGGCCAACGACGGCCTGTTCGGCGACGGCTGGCACCTGTTCGGCATCGGCACCGCCGAGTACACCGAGGTTGCCGATAACTACACCGCCGCGATGGACGCCGTCAGCGGCTATTATGAGCTGGACACCGAGGCCGAGAACTTCGACGCCGACGCCGCTCTTGCGGACATGAAGGCCGTTCAGCCCGACGCCGACTCCGCCACCATCGAGGTGGAGGATGAGGAGACCCTGGCTCAGAACGAGATGACCGTCTACTACGACGCCATCCCCGAGGACGCCGACGAGGAGTCCACCGTTGGCATGACCTATGTGGACGCCGTCAGCTATCTGGAGGAGAACGGCTTTGACGAGCCCGACCCCGCTGATTACGGCGTGTGGGTCCCCGGTATCCCCGTTCTCATCGGCAACGGTCTGGAGGCTGCCGGTACGGCGGAATGGCTCAACGGCCTGATCCTGGACGGTATCGTCGCCGGTGTCGGCGCGGTGCTCGGCTTCGTGCCGCAGATGCTCGTGCTGTTCCTGATGCTCGCCTTCCTCGAGGCCTGCGGCTACATGGCCCGTATCGCCTTCGTGCTCGACCGTATCTTCCGCAAGTTCGGCCTGTCCGGTAAGTCCTTCATCCCGATGCTCATCGGCACCGGCTGCGGCATCCCGGGCATCATGGCCTCCCGTACCATTGAAAACGAGCGTGACCGCCGTATGACGATCATGACCACCACCTTCATCCCCTGCGGCGCGAAGGTGCCCTTCATCGCCATGATCGCGGGTGCCATCTTCGGCGGCGCGGCCTGGGTCGCCACCTCCGCCTACTTCGTCGGCATGGCCGCCATCATCATCTCCGGCATCATGCT
>CALDMA010000298.1 GCA_937915075.1 uncultured Oscillospiraceae bacterium | reverse complement strand
ATTCCTGCATGGATGTTCCGGCATTGCGCATAGTCCACATTTTGTGGATGTCGTCGTCGGATATTTTGCGTTTCCGACCGGCATTTCGAGTGTTCTTTTTTCTGTATTCTGCAGCGATTCTGCGGAGCGCAGTTTCATCATCGGTGCCGAACAGTTCTACACATAGCTCTCTATAGTCCATTGTTCTCCCTCCTTCGCCTTAATTATATGCAACTAATTTAATTCTGATGCATTATAGCATATGGGAAACAATGTGTCAAATTTTTTCTATGGACCGAAAAACCGCATAGGCTGACGATATGCTCTATGGCTTGCGGATCGACCGCAAGCGCCTTGCCATGGGACACAAGCCCGACGATCATGAGGAGATACCGAATTGGCGGAGTAAGACCGCCAATCTGAAAACAGCAGCCAAGCGCACAAATGCTTAGCTGCTGCTTGTATTTTAAAGAGCTTTTTTGAGTCGTGTAATCTCTCGTTGCCGTGATATTTGACCGCCGCTTCCAATACGTCGAAACGGTCATCCATTCGGGCCTCCAGATCGTTCAACTGTTCTTTCGTTGCCATCGTCGATTTAATGATGGCGATCTCATCGGCCAAAAGATTAAATTTCGGAGTGACTTCACTTTCAATGAGGACGTTCATGCACTGAATAAGGTCTTGCTTCTGCTCCTGGAGTTTCGCATCCATCACATCAGTCATGTCTTGCTTCTGCTCCTGGAGCAGCTCACGGATCTGCTGTAAGTCTTCCTTTGTCATTGTTTTGTTCTCCTGCGTTTTTTAATTTAAGTATAGCACAGACTGTCAAGGCCCATACCGTGAGGCGAGGGAGGCGTAAGCGCTCCCCGATGACCCGAAACACTTAATTGAACAAAATCAAATTTTTGTTCAATTCGGGGCGGGGGGAGGGGGCGTTGAGCCCTCGTGCACACAGACACGAGCTTTTTGCTGCCTTCGCAGTTGATATATTGTGGCTATCCAAGCGAGTGCAGCGCATCCGTCGTAAAAACTGCATTAAAATAGTGCGTTGGTATATTTGGAAAAACTGTGAGAAGTTGAAAAATGAGAGGCTGCCGTCCCACAATGGAACGGCAGCCCATTAGAGTCGACAGAAGTGCATTGCCCAACTGCACTTCTGCTAATTGCAAAAACTGGTTTTTCGATCGGCACAAAGCTCAGATGAGCGGATAGAAGCACGCAACCTCCCTGCCCTGCGAGGCGGGCCGCAGCTGCGGCTCCTCTTCCCTGCACCGCGCGGTCGCGTATGGGCAGCGTGTGCAGAATCGACAGCCCTTCGGCGGGTCTGTGGGGCTCGGCAGTTCTCCGCTCAGGAGAATCTGCTTCTTTTCGGCACCTGGCTTCAATTCAGGAATCGCTGACAGCAAAGCCTGCGTATAGGGATGATATTGGTGCAAAAACAGTTCGTCAGACGTAGAGATCTCAACGATCTTCCCGAGATACATTACGCCGATACGGTCGGAGATGTGCTTCACGACGTTCAAACCGTGAGCGATGAAGATCATCGTCAGATCCATCTTTTTTCGAAGGTCATCCAAAAGGTTTAGAATTTGGGATTGGATTGACACGTCAAGAGCGGAAACCGGTTCATCGCAGATCAGAAATTCCGGATTGACGGAAAGGGCGCGGGCGATCCCAATGCGCTGGCGCTGTCCGCCGGAAAATTCATGCGGGAATTTGTTCATGTCATCTGCACGGAGTCCGACCATTTCCAGCAGCTCCGCTACGCGCTCCCTGCATTCAGCTCTGTTTTTGACCGACTTGTGGTAGAGCATCGCCTCGCCAACGGCTTTTTCGATCCGGTAGCGAGGATTCAGCGACCCATAAGGGTCCTGAAACACCATCTGCATTTTTTGGCGGTAGACGGAAAGCGGCCTGCCTTTCAGTCCGCCGATGGAAACGCCGTCGTACAGGATCTCCCCCGCCGTGGGAGGCAGTAGCTGCAGTATGGTGCGGCCGGCGGTGGATTTACCGCATCCCGATTCTCCGACGAGTCCGAGGGTTTCTCCTTTAGCGATGGTGAATGAAATATCGTCGACCGCGTGGACGGTAGCGCCGTTGGCTGTGAAGTATTTCTTCAGGTGCTTTACCATCAGCAAATTGGAGCGTTCCTGCATTAGACACTCTCCTTTCTGACGCGCTCAGGGAAATGGCAGGCAAAGAGGTGCCCATTTTCGCCCTGAAATTCGGGAGGGACGGTTCGGCAAATGCTTTGACAATGTGGGCATCGCGTTGAAAAGCGGCAGCCGGTCGGGAACTCACCCAGCTTTGGAACGGTTCCCTCTATCGTTATCAAGCGCTCGCGCCGCTCGTCTATCTTCGGAATGCATTCGATCAGACCCTTTGTATAAGGATGTTGCGGGTCATCAAAAATGTCAAGGAGTGTTCCGCGCTCCATGACCTTGCCTGCGTACAGGACAACGACCTCATCAGCCATTTCGGCAACAACGCCGAGGTCGTGTGTGATCAGCATGATCGCCATTCCTGTTTTTTCCCGAAGGGCTTTGAGAAGGCGCAGGATCTGTGCCTGGATCGTAACATCCAGCGCGGTGGTCGGCTCGTCCGCAATTAGAAGCTGCGGGTTGCAGGAGAGTGCTATCGCAATCATTACACGTTGGCGCATCCCTCCGGACATCTGATGCGGATATTCTTTCAAACGCTTTTCGGGATCAGTGATGCCCACCAAACTGAGCATTTCGACCGCCTTTTTCCTTGCAGACTCTTTTCCGATGTGTTGGTGGACCCGGATGCTTTCCATGATTTGATAGCCGATCGTGAGCACGGGATTGAGGCTGGACATCGGCTCTTGAAAGATCATGGAGATCTTGCTGCCGCGAATACGGCGCATCTCTGCCTCCGACCTCGTTAGAATATCCTCGTCTTCAAAGAGGATCTGCCCTCCGACGTAATGACCCGGCGGGGTTTGAAGCAGACGCATGATCCCGAGCGAGGTCACACTCTTCCCAGAGCCGGACTCGCCGACAATGCAGAGCGTCTTACCGGGGCTGACCGCGAAAGAAACGTCGTCAACGGCGGCAAAGCGGCCCGCCGGGGTATCGAAAGCAATCGTCAGGTTCTTTACTTGCAGCAACTTATCCATACCTGCTACCTCCTATACCGACTTGGGATCCAGGCGGTTTCGCAGCCAGTCTCCAAACAGATTTACCGCCAGCACGGTGATCGTGATGGCTATACCCGGGACAATAGCCAACCACGGGCTGCTGATCATGTAGGTGCGTGAGTCTGCCAGCATGGTTCCCCATGTTGGGACCTCTGAGGGAACGCCCAGCCCAAGGAAGGTCAAGGAGGATTCCATCAGAATAATACGACCTGTTTCAAGCGTGCCCGTGACCAAAGCGGAGGAAAAGCAGTTTACAAAGATCTGCCTGAGAATGAGAAAATCGGAAAGCCCAAGCGCCTTTGCCGCCATAATGTATTCCGACTGCTTTGCCTTGAGCACATCGGCACGTATAACGCGCACATACTTCACCCAACCAGTGATCATTGCGCAGATGATAACGTTTTTCACGCCGGGACCTAAAACTCCCATGATCGCAAGCGCCAGCAGCACAAACGGAAAGGCGAGCTGAAAGTCACCCAAACGCATGATGACCGTATCGATCCAGCCGCCGTAATACCCTGCGATCAGGCCCAAAACGATGCCAACCACCATACCGAAACACGTTCCTGCCAAACCGACGAAAAGAGACACGCGGCTTCCGTAAATCAGTTTTGAGAGAATGTCGATGCCCAAATTGTCCGTTCCAAGCAGGTGCCCTTCACTCAGTGGCGGGAGACGCATATTTGTAAGATCCTGTGCGGACGGCGAGTAAGGAGCTAACAGAGGCGCAAAGACCGCCATCAAAACAAGGCACGCGAGGATAAAGATGCTGAAATTCCGACTCAGGACATCTGAACGAGACTGCAATGAGCGCTTCATTTTTTCGCCCTCCTATCCTTGCTTCCGAGTGTGCTGATTTTGATTCGGGGATCAATGAAGCAATATACGATGTCGATGGTCAGATTGACCACGATAAAAATTGCGGCGGTAAGCGTTACTGCTGCCAGCACAACAGGATAATCTCGGTTGTAAATGCCGTTGACCGCAAGGAGGCCGACTCCGGGCCACGCAAACACGGTTTCAATAACGATTGCACCGCCGAGGAGACTTCCGAATTCCATGCCGATCATCGTGACTACCGGCAGGACCGCGTTTTTTAATGCGTGGACAAAAATGACGGTATGGAAGCTCAGCCCCTTTGCCCGTGCGGTACGCACATAGTCCTCATTTAGAACCTCCAGCATACTGCTGCGTGAAATGCGGGTGATTGACGCCATCGCAAACATACTGGCCGCGATTACAGGCATTACCAGATTCTCAATTCCACCCCGGCCTGAGGTGGGCAGCCAATTCAACTTCAGCGAAAAGAAAATAATCATCATGATGCCGAACCAGAAGGTGGGCACAGCCTGTCCAAGCATGGCAAGGATGCGGGCAAAGAAATCAAAGACGGAATTCTTTCGGATGGCCGCAAAGATGCCGAGGGGCACGGCGACCGCAACGGCAAGGAGCGTGCTGATCACAGCCAGCTCAATCGTTGCAGGCATACGCTTGAGCACCAACGAGAGCGCGGGCTCATGATAGTACATGGAAGTACCGAAGTCGCCGCGCAGGGCATTTTTTAAAAAGTTCCAATACTGGATAAGAAAGGGTTGATCCAAGCCCCATTTGGCGCGGAATATCGCGACCTGTTCC
>CALDMA010000297.1 GCA_937915075.1 uncultured Oscillospiraceae bacterium | reverse complement strand
CCGGAATAGAGAAGTTGATCCAGATACTGCCCTGGATCACCAGGATCAGCAGCACCGGCATACCGGCGGAGTTGAAGGTGAAGAGCAGCACCGCCATGACGATCAGGATCGAAACGATGCTCACGACCTTATTATCCACGGCGAAGGACTTTTCAAATTCATACTCGTTGGTGGAGTCGCCCGCCAGATAGACCTTCTCGCCCGGGTAATACTTTTGTGCGATCGAGGTGACGGTGTCGGTGAAGGCGTAGGTCTCGTCGCCGCTGACCGGCAGTGTGGAGTAGATGAGCATACGGCTGTACTGCTCGCTCTGGAGCTGGAGCTTGGCATTCGTCATCTGCGTGTAGGCATCGTCCAGCGTGCTTTGCAGCTCGTCGTCCAGCGTGACATAGCCCTGCTGTACCTCGTCATAGAGGAAGAGGAACATATCAATGAGCGGGACGGAGTAGGTGGACAGGCCGCCGACGATCCTGCCGTAGCTGTCGTGGTTCGCGGCGTAGGCGGCATAGAGGAATTCGGAGACCTCGTAGTCGAGATCGGTCAGCTCGGAGAACTGACGGGGCGTGAGCTTGTCGGTGAGCATGTAGCCGCCCATGGCCTCGACGTTGGAGAGCCCCAGCGTGGAGTCGACCTCATCATACTGCTCGAGCTCGTCGAGGATGGCGCGCTCCTTTTCATAGTCGCCCGCGGGGACCACGAGCGCCATGAGGTTTTTGGTGCTGAAGTTGTCGTCGATCATATTTTCGGCGATCTGGGTTTCGTTGAGCTTGGGCGCGGAAATCAACCCGTAGCCGTAGGCGTAGGGGCAGTCGGACGAGAGGCGGCAGCCGATCACCGCCAGCGCGACGAAAAGGACGGGAACGACGTGGCGCGTGGCGTAGGCGAGCTTGCCGACAAAGGAGATCTTGGGCACAAAGCTGCGGTGGCCGGTCTTGTCGATGAGCGGGCCGAAGAGCATCAGAAGACCCGGCATGACGACAAATGCCGAGAGCAGCGCGAAGAGAATGGATTTGATGAGGCACAGCGCCATATCGGGGCCGAGCTTGAACTGCATGAAGAGCATGGCGACCAGACCGCCGATGGTCGTGAGCGAGCTGGCGCCGATCTCGGGGATGGACTTGCTCAGCGCCACGATGACCGCCTCGCGCAGGGGCAGGGAGCGGTGCTCCTCCTTGAAGCGGTTGCAGAAGATGATGGCGTAGTCGATGGAGAGCGCCAGCTGCAATATGCTCGTCACGGAGTTGGAAATGAACGAGATCTTGCCCATCATGAAGTTCGTGCCCTGATTGAGCACAAGCGCGACCACAAAGGTCAGGATCAGGACCGGCACCTCGCCGTAGGTCTCGGAGGTGAAGATCAGAACGGTGACGATGACGATGGCGACATAGACCATGATGATGCTGATCTCGTGGTCGATGGTCTCCTCCTGCGTGTTGCCGAGGTCGGTGGAGACGTAGAGGTCATAGCCGGCGAGCGAGTCCTTGACGCGCTCGAGGGCTTCGAGACAGCGGTCGTCATCCTCATCGTAGTCAAAGGTGACGGAGAAGAGCGCGCTGACGTTATTGTAGTGCTCGTCGGTCTCGTCGAACGCCACGCTCTGCACGCCATCAATGGCCTCCAGCTGCTCCTGCAGGTCGAAGGCATCGGCAAGCGGCAGGTTGGCGACCATCACGCTCGCCGTGCCGAAGGTGGTGAATTGCTCGTCCATGACGTCGAGTGCCTGACGGGTCTCGGAATCGGCGGGCAGATAAGCGGTCAGGTCGCTCTCCACCTGCACCCAGCTGCGGGAAAAGACGGAGAAGATGAGTCCGATGATGACGATAAGAAAGACAAGGTTGCGTTTATCGACGATGAAGCGGGCGAGCTTGAGCATAAAGCTCTCGCCGCTTTGTTCCGTTGGCTTTGCCATAGGCGGACCTCCTGTATCGTCCTATGCCCGGCGCGCCGTGCGCCGAAGCGGAAAATTCAACACATATTATATAGCACAAGCGGCGCAAAAATGGAATATGGAAAGCGTGAAAAATCTGTGAATAAAAGGGAGTCAGGCTGTGCCTGACTCCCAAAAACGAGAGAAAATCGGACATATTCCGCTCTTTGCCCAAACGGCGCAAGAACGCCGCGCGGGGGGTTACTTCTCCACGATGACCTTTTGGGCGTTCTTCTCGCGGATGGCGGCGTAAATGCGGGCGATGATCTCGTCCGGCGCGCCCTTGGTCTGCTCGCCGGTGGTCATGTCCTTACAGGTGACGACGCCGGAGGCGACCTCGTCCTCGCCGAGGAAGAGAACGTAAGGGATCTTTGTCTTGTCGGCGTAGTTCATCTTGGCCTTGAACTTCTTGTTCTCGGTGTAGAGCTGGGCGCGCAGGCCGCGCTCACGCAGCTTGGTGGCAAGGGAAACGGCGAAGCTCAGGTCCTCCGTCATCGGCAGGAGCAGCACGTCCGCGGGCGCGGTGTTGAGCGCGTCGTTGAGAAGGCCCTGCTCGCCGAGCACATAGAACAGGCGCGTCACGCCGATGGAGATGCCGACGCCCGGCAGCTTACGGTCGGTATAGTACTCGGCGAGGTTGTCGTAACGGCCGCCGGAGCAGACCGAGCCGATCTGCGGATAGTCGAGCAGAGCGGTCTCGTAGACCGTGCCGGTATAGTAGTCGAGACCGCGGGCGATGGTCAGATCGACCTTGAAATTCTCCTGCGCGACGCCGAAGCCGCCGAGGTACTTGATGACGGTGGAAAGCTCCTCATAGCCCTGATCGAACATTGCATCGCGGCCGCAGTAGCCCTTGAGGGCGGCGAGCACCTCGTCGTTCGTGCCGGTGATGGCGATGAACTTGAGGATCTCGTCGGCCTGCTCGCCTGTGAGCTTGACGTCGTCGACGAGAATGGCGCGCACCATGTCGGAACCGATCTTTTCGATCTTATCCACCGTGCGCATGATCTCGCCGCTCTGCTCGGTCAGGCCGAGCATGGAGTAGAAGCCGTTGAGCACGCGGCGGTTGTTGATGCGGATCTGGAAGCGCTTGAGGCCCATCGCCGAAAAGACGTCGTAGATGATGGCGGGGATCTCGGCATCGTTCATGATGTCCAGCTCGCCGTCGCCGATGACGTCGATATCCGCCTGATAGAACTCGCGGAAGCGGCCGCGCTGCGCGCGCTCGCCGCGGTAGACCTTGCCGATCTGGAAGCGGCGGAAGGGGAAGGCGAGCTCGTTGTAGTGCAGGGCGACGTACTTCGCAAGCGGCACGGTCAGATCAAAGCGCAGGGAGAGGTCGCTGTCGCCTTTGGAGAAGCGGTAGATCTGCTTTTCCGTTTCGCCGCCGCCCTTGGCGAGCAGGATCTCGCTGGCCTCGATGATGGGGGTGTCGAGCGGGGTGAAGCCGTAGCGGCTATAGGTCGTGCGCAGAATGTCCATCACGCGCTCCATCTGCTGCTGCTGTGCGGGAAGCAGCTCCATGAAGCCGGAGAGGGTCCGGGGCTTGATTCTTTCCATATCTATCTTCCTCCGTGAAAATCGTTGTGTGCGAATCTGCCAAAATCAATAATAAGGTATTGTACAAGTTTACAAAGAAAATGTCAACCCCTTATTTGCTTATAAAGTATCACAACAGCGCATTAGCACGCGAAATTACGGCAATACCCGTTGCGTTTCGCGCAAAAGGGCGGTATAATAGCGGGGCAATATCGAAACAGGAGAAGCCTATGACCGATTATTTTTCCTATACGCTCGACGCCGACGCCATCCGCGCCATCAGCAGCATCGGGCTGGCGCACCTCGGCGACGCGGTGTACGAGCTGCTTGTGCGCACCTATCTCTGCGCGCACGGCAAGGCGACCGGCAAGGGTCTGCACCGCGCGACGGTGGAGCTCGTCTGCGCGCCGAAGCAGGCGGAGCTGGCCGACGCCATTTTCGGGGAACTGACGGACGAGGAGCACGAGGTGTTCCGCCGTGGACGCAACGCCAACGTCCACACCGTTCCGCACAGCGCCGACCGCGCGCAGTACCAGAAGGCCACGGCGCTCGAGGCGCTCCTCGGCTGGCTCTATTTACAGGGGCGGCACGAGCGCATCAACGAACTGTTTAACAGGATGATGGAGGCGAACGATGCCGCTTGACGCGATCTGCCTGCGGGCACTGACAAACGAATTGAAAGGGCAGCTCCTCGGCGCGCGCATCGACAAGGTGCAGCAGCCTGCGCGCGACCAGATCGTGCTGCTCCTGCGCGGCAATCTGCGCCTGCTCATCAACGCAGGGCCGAACCAGCCGCGCGTGCAGCTCACGGAGGTCCTGCGCGAGAACCCCGCCGAGCCGCCGATGCTCTGTATGCTGCTGCGCAAGCACCTCGTCGGCGGACGCATCACGGAGATCGAGCAGAGCGGACTGGAGCGCATCGTGACGTTTACCGTCCGCAGCGTGAACGAGCTGGGCGAGTCCGGCACGAGAAAGCTGGTGCTTGAGGCGATGGGCCGCCGCTCGAATCTCCTTCTGCTCGACGAGGACGACCGTATTTTGGATTGTATGCGCCGCGTGGAGTTTGAAGTCTCCGGTGCGCGGGCGCTGCTGCCGGGGCTGTACTATCAGCTTCCGACGCCGCTCGACAAGCTCTCGCTGCTGACCGATCCCGAGGGGGCGGTCGAGCTGGCCCGCCGCGGCGGGGGAGCGGAGGAGACCGTCGAGCGCTTTCTGCTCGACCGGTATCTTGGTATCTCGCCGCTCATCGCGCGCGAGCTGGCGCTTCGCGCCTTCGGTGCGGCGGATGCCCGCTTCGCGGACTGG